>DATJPT010000007.1 GCA_035506275.1 Bacteroidota bacterium | reverse complement strand
GGGTTCCAATTTCGGTGCAAAAATTCCATATGATGATGTTCGAAAAACTTGTTCGCACCGAAATTGGCGGGGGTGCGGCTGGGATTGAATCCGCGCGTTACGATTTTCCCCGAAGGGATCCTTCGGACGAGAGATTTCTTTTGATCCTTTCTTTCTCGGAAAGAAAGGATCCCTATCAAACCAAATTGAGACACTACCCAGGACTCCATTACCTTGACTTTGAGAATTAAAATCAAGAACTTTTCCCAGTTACTCTGACGCTTTTCCCCATCTGACAACGGCTCGCCGCTAAGGAGGCATTCATGGCAACAGAAACTCAGCAACGTACCGGTTTACAGTGGAAGTGGATCGGTATCGGCACGATTGTCGGCGTTGTGCTGACGACGTTGTTGTTCCAGATCATGTCCGACACCTTTAACTCGTTCTACATCCCGCTCTTTATCGGACTGCTCTCGTACGTCATCATGGGAATCATCATCGGTTACAAATCTCCGGGATATACCGTCAAGGAGCCGGCGATCGGCGGGGTCTTCGCAATGGTCATCACGATCGCGATCCTCCATTATGTGTTCGACTACAATCCCCCAGAAGGACAGATGATCGCCGCGCCGTTCATCGCCTTCATTCTTGCCCTCCTCGGCGGCTGGGTCGGGGAAGAGCTGCAGGGTTCTCTGCAGCGGACCGAGGAAGAAAAGAAAATAGCCGGACTTGAATGGGCATGGGTGATCACCGGAACGGTGGTCGGGTTTATTCTCAACAATATTTTCGTCTATGGACTTTTTGCGCTGCTGCGGTTCGGCGTAGCGGGAATTCTGATCTCTCTGGGGGCAAGCTTTATCATCGCCGGCGTCATCGTTGGCTATAAGTCTCCGGGCGTGACCATCAAAGAGGCGGCCTTGGCGGGTGTTCTCGGCGTGATCCTGAACTTTCTCTTCATTTATTTCGGCTTCGGCGCTATGCTCGATCTCCAATATCTCGTGATCGGTTTGATCGGGGGATTTATTCTGTCGTTCGTCGGCGGATGGCTCGGTGAGGAGATGCAGAAGAGAAAAGAAGCGAAGATGAAGAAGTAAGCTCTGAAGTGTTTCTTCAAACAAGAAGGGCTCATGAATTTCATGAGCCCTTTCTTTTTTTACCGGCTGGGGGGTTTCGGCAAATTCTTGGCCAGGGCGTTCATGATCCCGCCCGATCTCTTTTTTTCCGAAACTTTCTGCAACGGATCGTTGCCGTGCTGCTTGTTCACGAAGACTTGCTGACCTATCGCAAGCAAGTTGAAGACGAAGTAGTAGAGGTTCAGCCCCGACGGAAGGTTGTTGAAGAGGAGCGTCATCAGGACCGGCATCATCCAGACCATCGCTTTCTGCCGCGGGTCGTTCACCGTCATCTTCTGCTGGATGAACATCGTTATTCCCATCATCAGCGCGAGCCCGCTGATATTGTGGAGCCCGACAAACGGCAGCGTGAACGGAAGCTCGAGGATCACGTCCGGCACGGAAAGATCCTTGATCCACCAGACAAAATTCGCCTGGCGAAGTTGGATCGAATTCGAGAAAAGTGCATAGAGCGCATACAGGATCGGGAGCTGGAGCAGCATCGGCAGACATCCGCCGGCGGGGTTCACGCCGTAATCCTTGTACAGCTTCATGATCTGCATGTTCATCTGATTCGGATCGTCCTTGTACTTCGTCCGGATCTCCTCCATCATCGGCTGCAGCGCCTGCATTTTCTTCATCGACTTCATGCTGCTTCGCGTGAGCGGATGAAGGGCGACCTTGACGATGATCGAGAAAACGATGATGATGATGCCGTAGTTTGAAATGAACAGCCGCAGGAAATTGAAGAGCGGGATGAACAAGTAGACCGTGATCGGCCGTATCCATGACCATCCGAGGCTCATGATGTGGTCGAGCTCGTGTCCTAATCCCTTAATGATGCCGTAGTCAAGCGGTCCGATGAAGAGTGTAACGTGCGACGACTCCTCCTCCAAATTCTTGAAAGGAAGCTTCAGTCCGATGGAATAATGCTCGATGATGCCGTGGTCCGGCGCCGCTTCGCACCGTCCTTCGAGGTATGCGCCGTCCGCCTTCTTGTCGTCGGAGATCATCACCACGGCAAAATATTTGTTCCGCGTGGCGACCCATTCTGTTGAGCCGCTCGTGTTCGAGATCGGATTTTCCCCCGGCTTTGTCGCGTCGACGTTCGCTACTTCCCCCCCAGCGAATGAAAACGCCTGCGCCTGGCGGGATTCGTCGATGCTGTTGTGCTCGACATACCTGATTCCGCTTTCCCAGATCACCTGGTATTCATAGTTGGCGATGATCTCCTGCATGCCGTGCAGCTTCACGCCGACGTCCAATCCGTAGGAATCATTCTTGAAGCGAATCGTCTTCACGATGCTGCCTGGACCGGCGTGAAGGGTAAAGTCGATGGAGTACTCGTCCGTTCCTGTCAGACGAACGTTTCCCGCCGGCGGAAGAGCAGCGTCAAAAAATAAACCCCTCGTGTTGATCAGCTTCCCCTCGGTCGAGGTGAAGAGGAGGCTGAAGTCCCCGGTCGAAACGTTCGAGACAAGTTGCACCGGGTGCTGGTCCCATGTCTTGTAGTTCTTCAGCTCGAAACTTCTGATGACGGCGCCCCGCGTTGAAAGAACGGCGGTGTAGAGATCCGTTTCGACGGTGAGGAATTGCTCGCTGCCGGATGCGGCGGGAGAAAAATATTTTCCGAGCGTGTCCTTGGCGGAGAGTTCGGGAGCTTCCACCTGCGTCTCGACGCGCTTCTTTTCCACCTCAACTTTTGGAGTCAGGGAGGAGTCTTTCTTCGCTTCCTCAACCTGTTTTCCGGCTTGAAGCTGCTGCTGCGAGGGACGCGGCGAACTCCACCACATCCACGTCATCAGAACGATGGCGATGAGAATAAATCCGAGGGTTGACTGTCTATCCATTTACATCAAACTCCAATTCAGGGTGAACGAGTGTCTTTTTACCTCACCGGATCGTATCCGCCTTCGTGCCACGGATGGCATTTGCCGATCCTCACGATCGTAAGCCACAATCCTTTCCACGGACCATGCTTTTGAAAAGCATCGATCGCATAGTGCGAGCACGAGGGATAGAACCTGCATGTGTTTGGGGGAAGAAGGGGAGATACAAGCATCTGATAGATGCGGACCGCGCCGACAAAAATCCGCGTCATGAATTCCTCGCGATCATCGAAATAATTTTTGCTGTCATTTCCCTCAGCTCGCCTTCAATCTGAGCGTACTGAACCCGCCGGATGTCGGCGCCCTTTTTTTGCTTATAGAGAAAGACGATCGAGAGCTGTGAATCTGTTTTTTGCGCCGTTTCATTCAGCCCTATCTTGTTCATCCGGAATGCTTCCCGCATCAATCGTTTGAGCTTGTTCCGGTCGACCGCCAGCGGAACGTCCCTGCGCGGAACGGCGAATCCTGCGAGGACGGCAGGCATGTTCGTTTCTCTCTTCTTTTTCCGAACGTAGCAGTGGAGCGTCGAGCCGTGGATGGACTCTCCATTTTTCAGAACATCGGAGAAAACGGAATAACCACGAAGGATTTCTGATTTGCGAAGTGTATGCTGCACACAGTCAACCTTTGCCGCTAGTCCTCGGGGGAGCGAAACGAATCAAGGCTATTGTTCGTCGCTGACGGTAAGCTTATGCCGGCCCTTTGCCCTGCGGCGCGCAAGGACCTTTCTGCCGTTTTTCGTCGACATGCGCTCGCGGAAGCCGTGTGTATTTTTGCGTTTGCGTCTGTGAGGCTGGTATGTGCGTTTCATCAATGATCTCCAAATACTTTCCAAACAAAAAAGGGTTGCCTTGTTTTTAAGACAATCCTTTTTGTACAACTTTCGCGTTGAACATACTAAAGTAGGAAAAACACGCCTGATAAACAAGCACTAATTGAAACGAAAAAATTTGCTTGACAAGGGCAATCATTGTATTGTATAATTCATACCCTTGCAGAATGAAAAGTTGCTGTGAATAATGTGTTGATAACTTTTCGAGAAGATATAACTCAGCATCTGCTTGTTTTTATTGCTGCAAATTGACCGCTTCGGGGTTGTTGATAAGTAGTACACAAGTCAATTGGATCATTCAAATTCAATACGTTATAAGCCATTTGCTCATGTGTATAATTTTCTAACTTCTGTAACTTTTTATTTATGAGTTATTCGTACTGTTGATAACGTTGTGAATAACTTCTTTTCTGTTGTTGATAATTTCTTCAGAAGACGAGTTTCATATGGAAAATCAAGTTGAATTGGCTGAGTCCTCGGTTGCAAAGCACGATGCAGCAAGCGTTTGGTCGTCGTGTCTTGCTTCCATTCAGACCCAGGTTCCAAATCAGAGTTTCAAAACGTGGTTCGAGCCGGTGAAGGCAACAAAGCTCGAGAATGGGGAGTTGACGGTCCAGGTTCCAAGCCAGTTTTTTTATGAATGGCTGGAAGAGCATTACTATACGCTCATCAAAAACACCATTTCGACATTTCTCGGACAGGACGCTAAACTCACCTACCTCGTTGTTCCTCCCGACGATCCGGGACGCACGCCGGAACTCCATACTGCGGATGACATTCGTATTGAAAATGCTCCGCCGCCCATGCTGCAATCCGGCCCGTCGTTCCTCTCGACCGAACGCGAGGAGGTTCTTCCCCCTGTCAAAACATTTTTGAACCCCCGGTACACCTTCAACAATTTTATCAAGGGGGACAGCAACCAGCTTGCACGCGCCGCTGCGTCCGCGGTCTCGAATAATCCTGGAGGAACTTCGTTCAACCCGCTTGTGCTCTACGGCGGAACCGGGCTCGGCAAAACGCATCTGATCCAGGCGATCGGCAACTACGCGTTTGAAACGGGCAAAGCGCGCCGCGTTTGCTACGTTTCCAGCGAAAAGTTCACGATCGAGTTCGTCGACGCCATCCAGTCGGATAAGACGCGGGAGTTCTCGTCGTACTACCGGAGCATGGATCTGCTCATCGTCGACGACATTCAATTTTTTTCCGGGAAAGAAAAAACACAGGACAGTTTCTTCCACACGTTCAACACGCTCCACCAAATGGGCAAGCAGATCGTCCTCTCGTCCGACAAGCCGCCGAAGGACCTGAAGGGGCTCGACGAACGATTGATCTCCCGGTTCCAGTGGGGGTTGACTGCCGACATCCAGCCGCCGGACCTCGAGACCAGAACGGCAATCTTGCGGAAGAAATGCGAGGACGACAATATTGAGATTCCCGCCGAAGTCCTAGACTTCATCGCGACGAACGTGACCTCCAATATCCGGGAACTCGAAGGTTGCTACATCAGCCTGCTTGCTAAATCGTCCCTTGAAAACCGCGAGATCAACCTCGAGCTCGCGAGAGATGTGCTGCGGCTTGTCGTCAGCGACGTCCGGTCGCCGATCACCGTCGAGGAAATACAGCGGCTCGTGGCGGAATTCTTCGACATGCCCCCGGATCTTCTTCGCGCAAAGACCCGCAAACAGGAGATCGTCAACGCCAGGCAAATCGCGATGTATCTGGCCAAAGAAATGACCAACTGTTCCCTGAAAACGATCGGACTTCACTTCGGCGGAAGAGACCACAGCACGGTCATCCATGCCTACCAGTCGGTCGAAGACCAGATGAAGCTGGACTCGAAGTACCGCGAGACGCTGCACATTGTGAAGAAGAGGATCGAGACTTCTTCCAGGTAAAAGGATCATCGGCTTGAACCATGAAGGCCTCCGTGACGAGGCCTTTTTTATTCATGTTACCATGTTGAAAATTTGTGTAGTGCGGTTTTTTGATGGTGAATAACTTTCACCCTTTCAGGATTTCCACAGCTAGAGCGCGCATCGTGTAGAGAACTTCTCTTTTGTCCACCGACGATCCACTCCTGCCGTAAGGCATGAAATTCATTTGTTCGCCGCCATGATGAAAAAATTCAATCAGCCGTCCCGTTATGAACATATCAACAACACCTATTATGTTTATTAATGTATTTATATATTAATTAATTATAAGAGAAAGGTTGTTCACTGTTGATATCGTTGATTATGTTCCGCATTTGTTATACTTTTGTGTATACCACGAAACGCGCATTTTAAGTAAAATTTTCAGCAGCCAGAAAATCAATGCAGCAGTATCTTCGGTACGCCCTCGCCAGCCTTTTTCTGGTAATATTGCAGACAACGATCGTCCCGTTCGCTTCGATCGCTAATATCGTTCCGGATATCCTCATTGTGTGGATAGTGTTCATTGCCATCAAACTTGGACAGATTCCGGCGACGGTCACGGGGTTTCTTGTGGGGATAGCGATAGACCTTGTCAGCGGGCACTTTATCGGATTATCGGCATTATCAAAAACCATCGCTGGTTTTTTTGCGGGATATTTTTACAACGAAAATAAGATCGATTATACGATAGGCAATTACCAATTTCTCATCATTGTGGCGCTCGCCTCGATAATTCATAACGTCGTATATTTTGTTATTTTTGTGCAGGGAAGCGACATAGGATTCTGGACCGCTACTTTCCGGTTCGGTCTATTTTCCACTGTTTATACGGTGGCATTTGCCGTGCTGCCGATGTTTGCTTTTTCCCGTAAAATCGCGCAAGGGTCGTCAATTCAGTGATCACCGAAGAGTTCGGTTCAACCCGACGGAAAAATATTCTCCTCACATTTGTCGGCATCGGAATTTTCATCGTTGTCGCCCGATTGTACCAGCTGCAGTACATTTATCGGGATGAATACGGCAAGAAGTCCGAGGAAAACAGCATCCGCACGGTCGTCAAAGTTCCCGTGCGCGGCTATGTTTATGACCGGCAGGGGAAACTCCTCGTCGACAACCGGCCGTCGTATATCGTCATGCTCACCCCGATCGACTTCGACGCGAAAAACATTCCGCTTCTTGCGTCCATCCTCCAAATGGATGAAGATGCCATCAAAGACAAAGTAAAAAAAGCGCGTCTGTATTCTCTCTTCAACCCTGTCCGCATCAAGCGGGACATCGACTTCGCAACGCTTTCCATCCTTGAAGAGAACAAAGGTCTGCTCCCCGGCGTAGAAGTGCAAATTGAGTCGAAGCGATATTACGGAACGCCCGCCCGGGCATCGCACATGCTCGGCTATGCAAAGGAAATTTCGGATCTGCAGCTCGAGAAGCTTGGGGAATATTATCAGCAGGGGGATGTTGTCGGTTCGGCAGGGCTTGAAGCGAAGTATGAAAAATATCTCCGCGGAGAGAAAGGCTTCGAGTTCATCTCGCAAAATTCCAAAGGGCAGGTCATTGGAAATTTCAACAACGGCAAATATGACATTCCCCCGAAGGACGGGCTCGATCTGCATCTTGCCATCGACACCGACGTTCAGGCCCTTGCCGAATCGCTGATGACGGACCACCGGGGAGCGGTGGTTGCGATCGATCCGGACAACGGCGGCGTGCTCGCTCTCGTCAGCAAACCTGATTATGATCTCTCGGACTTCAGCGGCGTGACGCCGCCGGAAGTCTGGAACAAGCTGAACGATGACGAGGACAAGCCGCTGTTCAACCGGGCAACGCTGACGCGGTATCCTCCCGGGTCGACGTTCAAGATGCTGTTGGCAATTGCGGCGCTTGAAAACCACGTTATCGATGAGAACTGGAGGGTGCAATGCCGCGGCGCTTTCGTCTTCGGGAGAAAGGTGTTCAAGGATGAGCATGTCCACGGGTCGACCAACGTCGTCGAAGCGATCCAGAAATCGTGCAACGTATTTTTCTACCAGCTGATGCTGAAGGTCGGACTCGACACATGGAATAAGTACGGCAAAGAGTTCGGCTTCGGTGAGCCGACAAAGATCGACATCCTCGAGGAAAATTCCGGCCTGCTTCCCTCCACGGAGTACTACAACCGTGTGTACGGAAAAGGAAAATGGACACAGGGGTACCTTGTCAGCCTCGGCATCGGCCAGGGGGAACTCGGCGTGACGCCGCTGCAGATGGCGAGCTACGCCTCGATGCTCGGTAACAAGGGGCATTATTTTCAGCCGCATATCGTACAGACGATCTACAACAAGTGGACCAACACGACCGACACCGTTTCGGTGGAACATCGCGACCTTCATGTTGCGGAGCGAACCTGGCAGCTTGTCCGCGAAGGGATGCGCCGCGCGGTGATGGAGCCCGGCGGAACGGGGGGAGCGGCCCGTGTTCCCGGCGTCTCGGTTGCCGGTAAAACGGGAACGGCCGAGAATCCGCACGGGAAGGCGCACTCGTGGTTCATCGGCTTTGCGCCGTTCGACCATCCGAAGATCGCCATTTGCGTCCTGGTGGAGAATGTCGGGTACGGCGGCTCCTTCGCGGCTCCGATAGCGGGGCTTTGCATGGAAAAATATCTTTGCGGCGAAATTATTCCGAAACCGCCGCCGGAAAACAGGCAGGAGACGCCGGCAAAAGAGGAGCGCGCTCGAACAACCGCAGTGCGGCAGGACGAACACCATGCGTTATTGGAACATCGATGAACCCATTCTTTAAGGATTATTTTGACCGCACGACATTCCTCTCGTGCCTTGCGCTGATCGTGATCGGGCTTCTCTCGATTTACAGCGCTACGTTCGACACGAATGCCGCGAGCAGCTTTCACAGGCAGATCATGTGGGCATCGCTCGGTTTTGTGCTGATGGTCGTGGTCATGTTCATTCCGCTGCGGGTCATTCAGCGTTCCGCGCTCGTGGTGTATGCGGTCTCGCTCCTCACGCTCGCCGCAGTGCTGGCGGTCGGCCACCGGGCATACGGCTCGCAGAGCTGGTTCGGTTTCGGCGGGATGGGGGGGCAGCCGTCCGAGTTTGTGAAGATTACTACCATTCTGGCCCTTGCCGCATTTTTCGGCAGGAGCGACACGAGCATGGGAAGCATCAAGGATGTCGCGATCGCCTTCGCCATTCTCCTTCTGCCGATCTCCCTCATCATGATGCAGCCGGACCTGGGAACCTCGCTGACGTTCATCGCGATGTTCATCCCGATGCTGTATTGGGCCGGTGCGTCGAATTTCCTGATCATCGCGATCATCGCGCCGGGAGTGGTTGCGCTGTCGGCGATCATCGGGACCACGACGTTTCTTGTTGTGCTCACGGCGGTCGGCGCCTTGCTCTATTTTTTCCGCGAGGATAGATTCTTCAGCGCTCTCATGTTCGGTATCAACGCCATGGTCGGAATTTTCGTCCAGGTTGTGTATGAAAAACTTCCGCTCTACCAGCAAAAAAGAATTGCGACATTCCTCGACCCGAACAACGACCCGCTGGGGGCCGGCTACAACGTCATCCAGGCAAAGGTCGCGATCGGCTCGGGGGGATTTTGGGGGAAGGGGTACCTGCAGGGGACGCAGACGCAGCTGAATTTTATTCCAAAGCAGTGGACCGACTTTATCTTTTGCGTTCCCGGCGAGGAATTCGGGTTCCTCGGCGCCGTCATCGTCGTCGCGCTCTTCGCCGTCATTCTTGTGCACGGCCTCAGGGTTGGCTACATGGTGAAGAACAGGTTCGGCAGCACCATTGCGATCGGGATCACCTCCTTGTTCGCCGTTCATGTATTTGTCAACATCGGCATGTCGATCGGGCTAATGCCGGTCATCGGCATTCCCCTCCCGTTCCTGAGTTACGGCGGTTCGTCATTGTGTTCGTACATGATCATGATGGGCCTGCTGATGAATGTATACGCCAACAGGAAAGAATACTGACGCGGATTCGGATTTGAACCTCTCGCAGCATCACGCTTTCCCGGGCCCCCCTACGAGCGCGCCTTCCCGTCCCATAGCACGCCGCTTTTTCGAAGGGCAGTTCTTGCGGAAGGCAGCCTCTCTCCTTTTCATCCCTCTTTTTTTTCACCATGCCGGATCACAAACGCTTCCGATGCACAAGAGACTGTCGCAGTTCGTTCACGACCACTGGCAGGTGAAAGAAGGACTGCCGCAGAACTCCGTTAACGCGATCCTCCAAAGCCGCGACGGTTATCTCTGGCTGGGGACATACGAGGGGCTCGCTCGATTCGACGGCAAAAAATTCACGGTCTTTGACAGGGGGAACACCGGAGCCTTTTCAAGCAACAGGATTGCCGCACTCTGTGAAGATCCGCAGGGCCGCCTTTGGATTGCCACGTACGGCGGCGGCGTTGTTTTCTATGACGGGTATGCTTTTCATCCGTTGACGAATGAAGGAATCGGAAAGTACGTCAACATGGGATGCATGACAATTGACCGAGCCGGGAGAGTTTGGATGGTCACCGAAAAAGGGGTTGTTTCTCTCCGCGACACCCTGATCGATGCGATATACCCAAGCTCGGATTTTGGCGGACACAGTCCGCAATATATTGCCGCCGACCGTCAAGGGACGATCTGGCTCGGCTGGGTGGGAGAGATCTATGCGATCAAACAAGGGAGGGTGAGACGATTGCCGCCAAGGCCGTTTGCCGGAATGTCGGCGGCCTTTGCTCCGAGCAGGGGCGGAGGGATCTGGCTTATCGCAGCGATCAACCGGCACAACGTGTACTTGACCAAATACGAGAGAGGCTATTCGTTCAAAGAACGAATACCCGATTCAGTCGAGGCGTTGTTTCCGGTCCCCCTTTTTGAAGATTCACACGGGTCGTTGTGGTTTTCGGGGACTGGATCCCTGGTGAAATACGACAATGGCCGGTGGGACAGTTACGGCAAGAAGCAAAATTCTCCAATCGAGCAAATTATCACGGTCGGCGAGGACGCCGACGGGGATATCTGGGTTGGCACGAATGGAAACGGCTTGCATCGGTTTCGCAACGGCCGGTTCACAACCATAGGGCCGCCGGAAGGTCTCCCCGGGGAGAATGTCTGGTCAGTCTTCGAGGATTCCCGTAAAAGAAAATGGGTCGGGTTTCTCGGCGGTGTCTCCTGCACCGTCGATCAGCAAGGAACAATATCTTCTCCGATCAGCGGCAATAATTTCTTTAGTTTTGTTGAAGACAGGAACAACGATGTATGGCTCGGGGGTTTTGCGGTCGAGGACCCCAGCGGACACCGCAGGCTTCTCCGTCAACCTTTTTGGTCCAACACGATGACGATGGATTCGTCTGGAAGAATTTGGCTTGCCGTGAACGACGGAGGGATACGCATCGCCGAAAACGAAAAGATCGTTGATTCGATTTCACTCGGAACGGCGCTTGCCGATAATACGATCCGGGTGATGAGAACGGACCAGGATGGGGCCATGTGGATCGGAACCCAGGCGGGCTTGTTTCGCTTTCATTCCGGGACGCTGACCAATTATACCGTTGCCGACGGCCTGCCGAACAATTGGGTGCGCTCGCTCTATCAGGATTCAAGCGGCGCGCTATGGATAGCAACGGACGGCGGACTTGCGTGCATGAAGGGGGGACGCATCTCTTCGTACACGGAAAAGGACGGACTTCATAGCAATACGATTCATGTTATTCTGGAGGATGACAGCTGTAAATTGTGGATGAGCAGCAATACCGGCGTGTTTGTCGTTCGGAAGAGCGACCTGCAATTGTTCGATGAACACCGCATCAGCCGGATCCCGTGCGTTGTGTATGGCGAGGAAGACGGGATGCGCAGCGCGGAGGGAAACGGAAGCTTTCAGCACGGCGGATGGAAGATGGACGACGGGACGATGTGGTTTGCGACGATCAGGGGTGTTGCCATTGTCGACCCGAACAACCTGATGACCAATTTAGCGCCGCCCCCCGTGGTCCTCGAAAATATCACCGTTGACGGAACGGCGATATCGCCGGCCGGAGCGCTCGAGCTTCAGCGTCCAGCTATCGATATTTCTTTTACGTACGCGGCGCTGAGCTACCGGATCCCGTCCCGCGTTCGCTACAAGTATAAGCTTGAAGGTACGTACGCGGGATGGATCGACGCCGCCGGGGAGCAAAGCGTAACGTTTTCCAATCTTTCTCCGGGCCGATATGTTTTTCATGTGATTGCCTCCAACGACGATGGCGTGTGGAACATGACCGGGGCATCCGTGTCGTTCATGCTCCCCCCGTATTTCTGGCAAACGTGGTGGTTTTTCGGCGCGGTGGGGATTTCACTCCTTGCTTCGTTTGCCGGAATCGTACGGTACTATGGTTTGAGGAAGGCCAGGCGCCGGATCGAGATGCTCGAGCGTCAACATATTCTCGATCGCGAGCGGGCGCGCATCTCGCAGGACATGCACGATGAAGTCGGGTCGACGCTGACGAGGATCGCGATTCTCGGAGAACTGGCGCAGCGCAGTCTGGACCGCCGCGACGAGACCGCGGCACAGCTTGAGAAAATTTCCGAGATGTCGCGCAATGTTATTGACAACCTTGGCGAAATTGTGTGGGCGTTGAACCCCAAGAACGATACGCTGGATAATTTGCTCGCCTACACGCGTCAGTATGTCGCCGAATATATTGAGGTTGCTCCCGTTCACTGCGTCTTGGAGTTTCCCGACGGCGTGCCCCCGCTCCCCTTGTCGGCCGAAACACGGCGCAACATTTTTCTGACCGTGAAAGAAGCCGTTCATAATATCGTGAAACATGCCGGGGCGACCGAAGTACGCGTAGGCTGCCTTCTTCAGGAAGGACGGTTGAGCATTTCCATTCGAGACAACGGCAAAGGGTTTGTTCCGGACGAACGTGCTCAAGCGGGGAACGGGCTCCTGAGCATGAGGAAGCGTATCGAGGGCGTCGGCGGCGTTTTTACCGTCAGTTCTGCGCCCGCGTCGGGAACGACGATCGTTCTTGATGTCAAGCTCCCCCCGCGATGAATTACTACTTTTGTGTGATTGTAACATCGGCATTAATAGAGTACGTTTTTCCATGATCAGTGTTGCGATAGTCGACGACGATAAAGAAGTTCGCGACGGCATCGCCGTTTTGATTAACGGAACGGAGGGGTACCGTTGCGTCGGAGCGTTTGCCAACGCCGAGGAGGCACTCGAACGAATTCCGGGATCCCCGATCGATGTTGTGTTGATGGACATCAATATGCCGCAGATATCCGGCATCGAGTGCGTCACAAAGCTGAAGCTGCGCGAGCCGCGGCTCCAGATCATGATGCTCACGTCATTCGAGGATGATGAGAAGATCTTCCAATCTCTCGTCGCCGGCGCAAGCGGCTACCTTCTCAAAAAAACACCCCCCGCCAAGCTGTTGGAAGCCATAGAAGAGGTGCATCACGGCGGTTCGCCGATGTCCAACCAGATCGCGCGCAAGGTCGTCGAGACGTTTCAACGGAGCGGTCCGCCGGCGGGCGAAACCGTCGGGCTGACAGCCCGCGAGCAGGAAATACTCTCCCATCTTGCCAAAGGATACCGCTACAAAGAGATCGCCGATACGCTGTTCATCAGCGTTGAAACGGTCCGCACTCATCTCCGCAACATTTACGATAAGCTCCACGTCCGCTCCCGCACAGAAGCCGTGCTGAAATACCTCAATAAACAGTGAGCAGTTATCAGGAAACAGCTATCAGCATCCAAAAATTAACTTTCGTTTTTACTGCTTACTGATAACTGCTCATTGAACAAGATTACTACCTTTGTGCGATTGTATGTCGGATGCCAAGAAGATATTTTTGGCTCCACGTAGGTCTGCATTTACCCAATCGTACAAACTAAGGAGAACAGTTCTATGAAAAGAGTGCGATCTCTTTCGGCGGCAGCTCTTATGAAAGCGCTTCTGTTGTTGACAGCAACAGTTGCCGGAATCGTTGTTGCCGGAGACACAAAAGGGGCGGCGTGGACGACGAGCTTCGGGAAAACGATCAACGCGATACGGTTCCTTGACGACAGCACACACATCCTTCTCGCCAGCGGCGAATCGATCGGATTGTTTGATGCCGTTTCCGGGAAAAAGGTCTGGACGATGGAGGTCAAAGGGCTTGCCAAGAAAGGGATCAAATACGTTCTCCATGGGAGCAAATTCCTTGTCAGTACGTCGAAAACGGTTCAATGCTATGATGCGATGACAGGGGCCAAATTATGGGAAACAGAGGTGCCGGGCGTCGATCAGGAGGATTACAAAAGCGCCGATAAAGGGTCGGCCAGCGTTATCATGATCCGCTACGAGGACCAGCGCGTGCTGTTCGATATGAACACCGGCAAAATTTTGCTGAACGTCACGATCAACGCCGACCTGAAATCGAAAGGCGGGTACGTGCTGTTCGACCTGCAGAAGCAGGGAAAAGAGATCGTCATGCTCAAGGGGGACAAACTCGGTCTCTTCGATATCAACACCGGCGCGCAGCTTTTCACCGGAGAAAAGTACGAGGCGAACAGCGATCTGGTGAAAAAGAAATTCGCGTGGTCGCACAAATCCGACGACGAGAGCGCGATCCTGTTTGTTCTCGACGAAGAGGTTGCGGTGGTCGATGCCGTCCACAACAAGGAACTGGTGCGCCGCAAAGTTGCCCTCGACGCATCGCACGAAGTCCTCGTGCCGACAACGCAGGGATGCGCCGTGTTCACCAAAGACTCGCTCATTCATTTCAATTTCCAGAACGGTTCGACCGCAGGCATCCCGCTTTCATACGCCGACATTCGGTCGATGCAGGCGTATCTTGTGGACGGAAAGGATATTCTTCTCATCAGCCTCAAGAACAAAATGGTCGCCCTCGACCCAGTCGGCGGAAAAACCGTCTGGCAGTCGAAGGACGGCGACCCGAACTTCGAAGGTTTCGCTCACCGGTTTATTGAGCAGGACGGCAGCCGGGCCATTATCACGTATAACCGTCCCCGCGACAGCGGCAGTGAGCAGGGTACATATCTTTATCTGATGGGATTGAATCTCCTTACCGGCAATGTCGACTACCGGACGCCCGTTGCGCTCGGAAAAAAAGTGGTTTCGCACGAGACCAGTTTTCTCGGGTCGCTCGGAAGGGTCTACCTTGCCGCGGCTACGATGGGACTTTCGGAAGCCATGCGGGGGGCGGATTTCGGCTACTCCGATATCGGCTTCGATTATGATGTGACCCAGATGGACAACAAACTTGTCATCGGCATTGTCACTTCGTCGGAAATGCTCAATCCCGAGACCCGCAGCGGAAGCGGCGAAGGATTTTGCGCCGTTGACATGAAGACCGGTGCGTACGTTTACAGAAATTACTTTCCCGTTCTTGACGGTGATGAAAAGAAAACCAGCTCGGCCATTGTGCAGGGGAACATCGTTTATTTCACCGGAAAGGACCGGCTGATCGCATTCGATTTTTCCGCCGGCAAGAAGTTATGGACGCTGGAAAAGGAGCTCGACGGGGTCCAGATCGCCGACCTTGCTGTGATCGACGGGTTGCTGTACGCCAAATTCGGGAAGAAAGAATACTCGGTCGTTTTTTTACGCGGCGACCACAGTTATGAGGCGTACAGAACCAACACCGTGCGGGACGATAAGATCGACTTCAAAAAAGAAACCAACGACACTCCGTACGGATTTATGGCCGTCGACCCGGCGGCGGGCAAAGTTCTTTGGAAAGTGGAAACGGATGAGGACCCGTCCCTTGCGCAGGGGAGCTTCGGTTTGAGCGCGGCGCGGAATTCATTCACCTTCCACTCGATCGCTCTCGGTTTCAGCGGCTATGCGGACCGCGACCGGGCTCTTGTCGCAAAACCCTTCGACTTCGAAAAGAGCTATAATGCCGCGCAGAAAGTATTGTATTTCAGCGACCTTGAAAAGATCTATGCCCTCAAACTCGGACGGGACGGCGGGAAATTCGCCTGGGAATCGAGCCTGAAGAAAAACGACGTCGGCACGATCGACTTTGAGAAGGCATTTGCCTACAGCAGGAAAAAGAACCTCACCCAGCCCCTCCGCGTCGAAACCGCGAACGGACAAATTGTGGCATACGGACCGGATGGTATTGCGGCGTTCGATCCCTCGACCGGCAGCGCGAAATGGAAACACGACTGGAGCTACGATTGGCAGAAGATAAAATTCACCCCTGAATTGTTCGGGAACAAGCTGATGTACTGCGTCGACCGAAAACTGACGCGCATCGACCTGGCAACCGGAGCGGTCGAATTTCAGGTCGGCGTCGATAAGGAGACACACCTGTTTCCTATGCCGGATGACAGCTATCTCATTGCCCTTACCGATAAGGAAGCCGCGGCATACCCGCTGAAGCAGAATTAAACAAGGATGTGAAAGCCCAAAGAAAAGAGGAATGCGAACAACACATTCCTCTTTTTCATTTTTTGCTTTTGAATTTTTAGAATTATTCTCCCCGTTCCAGTATCTTCGTCGCGACGAATGAGCCGGCTTTGAGCGTATAAAGATACCTCCCCTTCGCGAGCGCTGTTCCTTCCAGCGAGACAATATATGTCCCCGCGTCCTCCGTCTCCTGCACGATGAGGATTTCTTTGTTCGTCGAAGAATCTCTTACGCTTAGCTGGACCGGCGTTCGGTCTGCAATTTCGTAAGAGATATACGTTCGATCGGTAAACGGATTAGGATAGTTTTGGCCCAGCGAGTATTCTGCCGACGACAGCACATCGTTCTTTCGTGTCTGATACGCAAGAAAATTTCCTCCGCTCTCGTTGTTCCCTTTGTCGAGGGCAGTCACGGTATAATAATAGCTGGTATTGCCCGGCGTCTCATCAATATACTGTGTTGTCGCCGACGGAAGCACCGCGACAATGTTCCGTGGGTTCCGGATGTCGACAGATTCCTCGGTGGAACGGTACACGACGTAATGCGAAGCGCCGTCGCCGTCCACGGCGATCGCCGGCTCTTTCCATTTGACGATGGTGGAATGGCCGGAGCCCTGCACAACGGCGATATCCGTCGGCGGAAGCGGGGGGATCGAATCCTTCCACGGCATCGGCGGGATGAGTGCCGGGTATTTGTATGTGATCGCAATGCCGGGAAGGTCCAGGATGTTCTCGTAGCGGAAGAACGACTGTCCCTGGCATTCAAGCGTTCGCGTCAGAAATATTTGTTCGGTGACTTCCTTCTGAACGTTATCACGGTACACGCCGAGCCCCGCATAGACATACCGGCCGAAATTATTCCTGCTCCAATCGATACAGAGTGCCCGAAAGTCCGGGTCGTACGGATTCACCTGCTCTCCGAAATCCCAGTAGATCTGGGGCGCCACATAATCCTGAATTTTTTCCTGCAGCCACGACCGTGAATCCTGATACAGCTCCTCGTATGCGGAGAATCCCGATTGCGCCCCCGGGATCGGCCTGTAGATACCGAGCGGCGCCGACCCGACCTTCATCATCGGTTTCTCACCGATGATCTGCCGATACATCTCCCGGACGAATTGCGTGATGTTGTTCCGGCGCCATTGGTCCCGTTCCACGCCGTCGCTGTACAGGCGGAAGGAGTTCCAGTCCTCGAATTTTTGTCCCGGATAGCGGATATAATCGAAGTGAATTCCGTCGAGGTCGTACAGCCGGACCAGTTCCATGACGAGGTTCTCGGTGTATTCCCGGACTTCGGGTCTTCCCATGTCGACCCACCATTCTCCGTCGTACTGCTGGACCCATTCGGGATGGCTGCGCACAATGTGGCGCGGCGAGCTGAGCGGCGGCTGGCCGCTGTTATAGACCTTCGCAACGTTGAACCATGCATGAAGCTCCATCCCCCGCTTGTGCGCCTCCCCTATGGCGAACTCAAGAGGATCCCACCCTGGATCCTGGCCGAGGGTGCCTGTCAATTCCGCGGCCCACGGTTCGAACCGTGACCTGTAAAATGTGTTCCCGCGCGGACGCACCTGAAAAAAGACCGTGTTGAAATGCTTCTTCTGGAGAGTTTCAAAAATTCCCGCGAGAGACCTTTTCTGAGCGGCAACGTCGTACGTCTTCGGCCAATCGGCGCCGCCGGCGGTTGTCAACCATACCGCGCGCACTTCCCATTTCGGCGCGATGAGGTCCTGCTGCCCTTCCGAGGGAACCGGAAGGAAAAATTCAATGACAGCAAGAATAAAAAGAAGGAAACTGAATCTAAGCATGTCTTTGCACTTCGAAAATTTCTATTGGCCGTTCTTTTCCCTTTACCATTATCGACTCGAGCTTTACGAGTCTGATCGAACCATTGCCGCCGATGTAACCGGCGGAATTTCCCGACAGCAGAATCTGTCCGCGCTTTGCGGCGCTGCAGAGGCGCGCCCCGAGGTTCACCGAATCGCCGATGACGGTGAAATCCATACGTTCTTCGCTTCCCATCGCCCCCATCACCATCTCGCCGGTATTGATGCCGATCCCGATGCCGACGTCTTCCCCCGCTGTCGCCGAAACGTCGTTCATCGTTTGCTGGACCTCGACCGCGCATTCAACAGCCCGTGTCACCATATCATCCCCTAAAAATACCGCGACGAGTTCGTCGCCGACAAATTTATCGATATCCCCGCCGTATTTTTTCACGATCGCGGTCTGGCGGCTGAGGATGGAATTGAGCATCGCGACGACCCTCTCCGGCTCGACCTTCTCCGAGAACGATGTAAAGCCGCGGACGTCTGAGAAGAAAACGGTGGCGGTCTTTCGTTCGCCGCCGAGTTTTATCCCCATTGCATCGGCCTGCCGCACCGCATCGACGGTCTGCTGGGAGACAAATTTTTGAAGATGGAACCGTTCGCGCAATCCGACGATCATTTCGTTGATGCGCTGGGCCAGGTCGCCGATCTCGTCCTTTGATGTCACGACAGCCGCCGCGGAAAAATCCCCCCGGCCGACCCGCTGCGCCACCTCGCCGATGTTTCCGATCGGGTGAACGACAACGCGCTTCATGAAGACGCGGAGAATGAGCCACACGAGCAGCACGGTTAAAGCGCCGGTGATCAGCGAATAAATTTTGTTCTTGTTGACGGCGGCGTTGACGTCGGCCATCGAGGCGGCAACCTCCACCACGCCCCGCACGGCATGGTCGGTGCCGTGGCACCCCTGGCAGCGTTTGTCGTTGATGAGAGGGGAAACGCGCACCAGATATTCCTGGCCGTCGATGACCTGCTTCGTCTCGATGACCTGTTTGGTGAGAAGAGCCTGCTGCGCAAGTTTTTGTCCGAGCGCCTGGGCAGGCTGGTTGACGAAACGTTCGTTTCCGTCCCTGTCGAAGACACGGACGTCATGCACCGCCGGGATCATCCGGACCTCGTTGATGAATGAGCGGACGTAGCTTCCTTTCCCCACGAGCATGATGCTTCTGAACCCGGCTCCGACCGATGCCTGGAGCATCATCGTCAGTTGCTTCTTGAGCGAGTCGGGGTTGCGGTCGAGGCTGCGCATCCTCAGCGTCACCGCCATGACGCCGCGCCACGGATTTTTCGGGTCGTGGCACACCTGGCATCGCTCCTCGTTGCGCAGCGGGATCAAGCGGGTGAGAAGTCCGTTGCGGTCGTCGGGAATTTCAATAGGCGTGGTCTTCGCGATGGCACGGAGAACGTCGCTCGGCGCGCGGACATTTTTTTCTAGGCCGAAATGGAGGTCGCCGAATCTGTCGTAAACCTGAATCCGTTCAATGAACGGGAGCGCAGAAGTACGGTTGATGAGCGTATCCATGAGCGGACCTTCGCCGGAGACCATGATGTTGCGGAAGCCGGCAGCGAGGGTGTTGCAGACGATTTCACTGATTTCCGATTGAGCTTTGGAAAGTTCGACGTGTGAGCTCTGTGTTTGAAAGGATATCAGGTCGGGCTGCAGCGAAACCCAGGTAACGCCCCTCACCGTGTGGTTCGTCCCGTGGCAGGGCTGGCACTCTTTGTCGTTGATGAGGGGCTCGAGGCGGGTAAATGTCTCTTCTCCGGCGTCGCAGGGAAGCATCGCTTCGACCTCCCGCTGCGATTCGATGACGCGGCGGACGTTCGGGTCCCCCGTGCTTTTGACGAAGCCCTTTCCTTCTTCCTGAAAAACTTCGTTCCCCTCTCTGTTGTACACGGTGAGCATGCCGGAGGTGAGGCTGTCGCGGGCGTCGTTCACGAACGCGCGGGCGTAGCTCGCCTTCCCCGAGAGCATGACGTTGCGGATTCCTACCATGATCGTCTGCCCGAAGAGCATCGACTTTTGCCGGTTCTGCTCGATGAGCATGCTGGACTGACTGCTGATCGAAACGATAACGTACGTTCCGAAACCGGCGATCAATACAACGATGATCAGCAGGAGTATTTTGACCTCGAGGCGATTCTTCAAAACAATTAGGAATTTTGAATTATGAATTCAAAATTAAAAACGGCATAGTAAAGAACCTCTGTTGCTCTAATTTCAAATTCAAAATTCCTAATTCATAATTGCTCTTCACGATCTGTCCTGTCTCCACCACCGCTCGACGACATCCGAGACGACGGTCTCCTTTTCCGACCCCACCCATTTGTCATAGAACTTGATGTCGGCGCTGTCCGGCGGCGGGGCTGGATAATCGAGCAGCACGCGGACGGGAAGTGGCGTCGAGTCGCCGATGATGAGCGCTTCGCCTGGACGGAGCGTCGGCAGAAGGTCGAACAATCCGCTGAAGGAATCGGGGACCAGTTTCCGCACGTAGTTTTGGTCGGTGGGATTTGTCAAACGGAGCGTGATAAAATTGTTGCATTGCGACAGGATCGTTTCCGAAAGCTCCGACGGACGCTGGCTGACGATCATGCACGCAACGCCGTATTTTCTCCCTTCCTTCGCGATGCGCTCGACCGTTCTCCGCGCCGCGCGGTTGTGCGCCGTGGGGACCTGCGGCAGGTAATTGTGCGCTTCCTCGAAGACGAGCAGTACCGGAAAATCGGACTTGCTCTTGTTCCAGAAATTGAAATCGAAGATCATCCTGGCGAGGAGCGACACGATGACGTTGACGATATCGAACGGTACACCGCTCAGGTCAAGGACGGTGATCTGTTTCTTGTTTTCCAGGCCGAAGATCTTGGAAATGACGTCCTTGATCGCGACGGAGTCTTTGAATTTCTTCGGCTTGAACATGAACTCATACCGCCTGTCAGTCATGCGGCTGTCTAAGCGGACGAGGAAGCGCGTAAACTGGCCGAAGAACGGTCCCTCGCGCGACTGCCCGCCTCCGTAGCCGGTGATCCGCTCCGTGTCGTAGAACTGGAACTTCGCCCGCACTTCGTTCAGGTCATAGTAGACCGGCGCGTCGATGGTGATGTATTCCTGCAGCGTCGGGTTCTTGATCTTCTTCGAATTAAGGACGAGGTCCTTCAAGAGCATTTCCTGGCTTTGTGCCGAAGACTCGCTTTCATCGACGAATGCCTCGCGCATCTCCTCGAAATTCATGAACCAGTGGGGCAGCTCGAGGTCGGTGATATTGATGATGTTTCCGAAGTCGCGGAAGGCGGCCTTGTATTCGTTGTGAATATCGAGCACGATCACATGCGTGTTGGAGAACATCTGTACTTTCTGGAGGATCGACGAGACCGCGGTCGATTTTCCGGATCCGGTCGAACCAAGGAGGGCGATGTGTTTTCCGAAGAATTTATTCGGGTCGATGTATTGGCGCTCTCCTAAATAGCCGGAGATGTCGCCGATCGCAAACCCGAATTGTGCGTACGTGGAAAAGAGCGTCGTCATATCGCTGTCGTCGGTCATGTAAACGTCGGCGCCGACCGGCGGGAAGCTGGCGATTCCTTTCTCGAATTTTCCGTTGACAACCGAGCCCACCAGCTGTATCTCCATCTCTTTTTTTCCCTTGAGGATTTGCGCGCCTTCCGCCACGCCTTCTGTTGCGGGCTGATCCTGGTGGGAAAGCTGGACGCGGGCGATCATTCCGATGACGCTTGTCGTGCCGATCGGAATTGCGACGAAGGTGCCGATCTGGCCGATCTGGTACGGTTTCCCTCCCAGCATTCGTTCCATTGAGATGATCGTATTATCCAGCACGGCCATTGCGCTTGAGCTGCTGATGCTATATATGGTACCGATATGTTTTTCTGATGCGGGCATACGCGTACTGTCTAAATTTTCAGTGAAGGGTTTGGTGAGAAGCGATTTCGCTACAGGATAGTAGCAAAATTACGGTAGTTTGTCAATGAGGACGAAAAACGTCCGTTCGGGAGGAGAACATCAGTTGATCCTATTCCAGGTAGAAGTAAAACCGTCGGCAGCGTTGTCGGAAAGAATGAGCGTGTCGGCATCAAGCCGCGAAATGATCTGTGCCGGAGCGATGAACTGGTAGCGCAGTATTTCCACCGTGCCGCCGTTTATTGTCTCTTCGCTCAAAGAAAACGTGCTTGAGGTGACCAAGGAATCGTTGCGATACACTTTATAGCAACTGTCTGCTCCAAAACGTATGGCGCTTGTATGACGCTCTGTCTGCGGCGTAAACGTGCCGCCGGTAAAGCCGCCGACGCTTTTGATCCAGTTCCATTTCCCCAATAGCGAAGGAGAGCTCGGTCCGGTCGGATCGTTTTTGCATCCGAGAGCGATGGAGAGAATGATAATGCAGAAAGAGAGAAGTCTATTCAAGTCCGCTCCTTCGGACGAAGCCGGGCCCCGAGGAATTATTTCACCAACAGCATCTTTTTTGTATCGACAAGGTCTCCGGCGCGCAGTTGATAAAAGTATACGCCGCTCGCGCAATCTCCGCCGTTCCATTGCACAGCATATGTTCCCGCCTGACGTTTTTCACTGACGAGCGTTGATACTTCCCGCCCGAGAAGATCGAATACTTTCAACGAAACAAAGCGTGCATCGGGAACAGTGAACCGGAACTCGGTTGCGGGGTTGAACGGGTTCGGATAATTCTGCGACAGACTGAAACGGAGAGGGATGGCCTCCATAGACCGATGAACCGCTACGACCGTTCCGTACCGCTTGCCGTCGATAAGCGCCGCCGTGATTGTGGTGGCGTTTCCAAGCCCATCTGCCTCACCGACGATGCCGATGCTGTCGACAACGGTGGTCGAGGACAAAAGGGCGCCGGGGAGAAACGCCTGGTAGTCTTGGTACCGTCGCTGCAAGCCAAAATAACTCCCATTTCCGGATGCCTGAAGCACCGAAAAATCAAAGGGGGAGTTCCGGTAGAATGCGATCGTGTCCCCCTTTTGCGCCGACAGGTCGAACCGGAGAACTTCTGCAGAGTCCCGGAATGAGTACTGGTAAACCCGAAATCCATCCTTCCTCAAAAATTCATCTGGGAAAAAAGTGGAATGGAGTCGCACATAGCGGTTGCCATTTAAGAACAATGTATCCTTGTCTGCGATCGTCGAATCGAAACCGCCGGGATAAGGCGGGATAGGGTTTTCGTAGTTGGTCCATGAATAATACCATCGGTCGCCGATGGCGAGCGGGAAGGAAAAATCAGACGCCTTGTCAACATCACTCAAAAGAAAATTTACGATCACGCCTGTAGGGCCCCTTGTCGCGGTCGACCACACCCTGCCGCTCCTGTCCACATAAAAGGATGATTCAAAATTATAGCCGGTGGCCAGATAAGCCGTAGCAGTATCGCGGTTGCCGATGTTTTTTATGAGGCATGATTCAATCGCTGAATAATAGTCCGTAACCAGCGCGTCTTGATTTTGCAATGAGTCCGTAATCAAAGAGACGATTGACGAGGAATTCGACGCCAGTCGAAAAACCTGTTCTTCCTGGATCGCTGTTCCTTGCTTTGATACAAAGTACCGTAACCTGGCCGTGTCGCTGTAGGCATCCAGCGTTGAGGCAACAACCCTTGTTTCTCCATCGGGCATAAATTTGAATTTCGGCAGGATAGAATAAAACCCTGGAGTCGAGTCTATTTGTATTCCACTCGCGCCGCGATAATGGAGCATGTAAGCTTTTCCCGGCCCGTACACCGACGCCCAGCCAACATGAATGCCACCGAGGCTGTCCGGACCCCAGGCGAACCGATTCATCGGGAATTCGGACGAAGTATAAGCGGTGGGGAAATATTGCGCAGAGGGAATCTCATACAACACAACGGGATCGTCAAATTGGCCATTGCTGAGTTTTCGATATACAAGACGGACGTCGGGTTGATTTAGCGAGTCAGCCTCGAAATAAATGCAGTGTAAAGTATTATGGGAATATATTAATTGCGGAAAAAAGCCGGTCCCGACAACAACAGTGTCCGTACAAAGGCCGGTTTGACTCCTTGACAAATACAATATCGTGCTTTGATAGTTAATGACGAGTCCATATCCGGTTAAGGAGAGCGGCGTTACATTCTCCCACACACAATGAAGAGTCTTTGCATTATCCAGGGCCACAGACGGATGGAGGCCGTTTGGAAAAGAGAAAACTGGCTCGAACTTTCCGTTTGAAAATTTTCCGGCAGATAGAACCGGCCTGTCAAAATACGTAGGAGGAACATCGGCAGCAAAGCGCCCTATCTTGCTCCAGGCAACAAATAAGGAATCATCAGTGCTGACGGCGGACGCCACGGAAAATTCATCCTGGTCGTATTGGAACGCGTGGAACAGGAACCTGGCTGTATCGGGAATCAAAACGACAGCTCTCTGCGGCGATTCCGGGTGGAGCAAAAAGAACGGGATCGTGAATCCTTCCGATCCGTCAAAAGAGGAAGAGGAGGAGGACATCAAACCCGAAACGTAGAAGTCGCCTGGCGCAGGAAGAACGTATGCAGAGATGACCGGGTATGGAAGATCAGGATAGGCGTCTTCGTTGACAATTTGTGCGTTGACGGCTGCCCCCGCCCAAAATTGGAAGAGCAAAATCCCGCACAGCCCTTTCATCGATTCCCCCTACTTGATGAAGCTCATTTTTCCGACCCGATGCTGATCACCGACGACAAGATGATAGAAATAAACGCCGCTTGCGACGGTGGTTCCGTTGTTCAGCGATCCATCCCACCTGGCGGCATATTTTCCGGCGGGCATCCGCTGCGAGAGAAGGCGCTTCACGAGTCTTCCCTGAATGTCATACACTGCGAGTTCGGTGTTGGCGTTCGCCAATCCGGAGGGAATTGTGAACATGATGATCGTCGATGAGTTGAACGGGTTCGGAAAATTTTTTTCCAGCACCAGCGTTGTCGGCAGCTGTGAGGCAGGCGGCTGATTGTTCACCCCCATCACGAGGGATGCCCCCTCGGGCTTGGCCGAGCCCATGCTGTCGGCGAGATATAAGTTTGTAAATGAAGGACGGAGCGATGGTGAGACGTTGTACATCGTCGCCCATTCCTCATCGGTCAGCCGCGTAAAGTTCGTTGCGAGATATTCATAATAGCTCAACACCGGACCGATAAAAGCAGTGGGGGATTTACCCGGGAGCGCAGCGATGACAACGGCGAGGTTCAACGGGCCGGTTCCGGCGTGGAGCACCCATCCGACCGGGTTGCCCAACGAATCCGTCGGCGCAGTATGAACGTCGGCGATCGTCATGTCATGTTTTTGCAGGCTCGTCTGGCCATCGTAGTAGAGCCCGGCGTACCAGCCGTTGACGACGGTCTCGGGCACACACCCTCCTTCAAGCGTCTGTATATACAGCATGGAGCGCAAAAAGACTGTTTCCGATTCAGAGAGCGGAGTATTCGATAATTCCTTTCGCGCGATTGAGCCGAGCGTATCGGCAATGGCCGCGACGTAGGCAAAGTATTGCGAGCCCCGCGAGCCGTACTGCAACACAGGCTGCTGAAATTCCGCCGCCGCATTTTCAGCAAATGATTTTACTGCTTCAAAAAATTGCGGGATCGGCTCCACGTAACTTTGCGGGAAGGAACATATCGGAACGCCGGCCGTGTAGGACTGTTTTGCATACAAGAGAAAATCATGCCTCAGCTGCGCCCACGATGCAAGCTGCGTATTCATTTTTTCCTGCCACCACGCGGCCGTTTGCATGAACGGGGGGAGCGGGCTTCTGTCTGCCGGCGGATTCAGCGCCCGGATCGAATTCAGCCATCCGTTATAGATCGTACTTTGCCAGAATCCCGAATCGTACGAATCGATCAGGTAGCGCAGATCAGAAAGGTTCGAGGAGTATTTATACTGGTCGAGGTCCGGCTTCAAGAGCTGGGCGGCGGCATTGTTGCCGAGCGCGAACAAAACGTCCAGCGTCGACGGCAGCATCCGCAGGATCTTCATGTTGTCATAGATGATCTTATCGTACACGACGTTCCCGGTAACATACGAGTCGATCACAAACCGCTGACCGAGCAGCAGGAATGAAGAAGCCGGCTTTGCCTGCGCGGAGCTCATAGGGTCGGACATGAGGATCTGCGAGTTGATACGCTGGAATGCGTATGGCTTTTGTGCCACCGTATCCTGAAAGCTTTTCCACGTGAGCGAATCCAGCAGCAGGTCGGCGCTTGTGATATTGTTCGATTGAATCAGCGACCGGATGTTTGGGAGCGTGATATTATCCGATGCTCCTACGAATGCCTGGATGATGCCGTCGATCTGCCCCAGCAAAGGATACTTGTCCGCTCCGTCCATCATCTCGCTGAGAAGAACGGCATCGACCGCCTGACGCTGGATATCTGCATCGGTTTGCTGCAGTCCGGCGCTGATGGGGGAAATAATGTACATCTCAATGCGGCCGAGCCACATCATTGCTTGGAAATATTCTGTCAGCTGCTGGGTCTGTGTATAGTGTCCCCTCGGCGTGAACTGACTGAAGTCTATTGTGCGCTTCGTGTCCGAAAAGAGATCGACGTCTGCGGGCTGTTCGCCTTTGATCAAGCTCAGAAGCTGGCTGACAGCATTGGTATTTTCGCTGAACGTGGGAGTCGCCGATCTCCCCAAAAGCTGCTGAGGAACGGTGAGATAAATATCGATATCATCCAGCATGTTCTTCATCGAAGCGGAGGGGTAGCGTGCTGCCATCGACGGAAGCTGGCTGTGAAGGGCGGACAGGAGCGTGTCGAGCTTTTCGTACAGGACGTCGGTCTCGACCTGCATCAGAAGCGCATCGCATGACATGTGCAAAGCATGGAGGATGGCGTCGGTCGAAACAAAGACCG
This sequence comes from Bacteroidota bacterium, assembly GCA_035506275.1. Classification (NCBI taxonomy): domain Bacteria; kingdom Pseudomonadati; phylum Bacteroidota; species Bacteroidota bacterium. Next base: position 97,376 of record DATJPT010000007.1, on the reverse strand, counting down.
GCAGATCATAACGGTATATTTGCAGATAACCGTCGGCAAATGAATATGGCTTCAGCCGCTCCGTGACCATGAAACCGTTCTTATTCAGGAGAGATTGTTCGGCAGCGGTGAGACCGTATCGCTGATTGATGCTGTCGAAGTATTGAGCGGAACCGCAAACGGTATGAGCTCCCGCCGAGAACGTTCCAGCGCCGTAAAGAGACTGTAGTTGTTCCGTTGACAGGTTTTGATGTGACGCAATGAATTGCTTAAATGCGGCAGTGTCGAACGTCTGACTTTGTTGCGGAAAAATGAGAGAAGAGATACTTAACGACAGCGCCGCAAGCATGCCGCCGATTCGGTAGGATTTCATATCGCACCCCTTTCCGGAAGGAAAAACTTCGGTACAAAAGTACGGGCGCTAAAAATGAAAAGCAAGCAGGAAGGAAAAAACGGGATTGCGGAATCCGCACGTCGGACATTTGCCGGAGGTATTTGGTTGGGACGCGTCCGATTTGACCCGGCCCAAGCTTCGAATTACTTCATTTTTTGCAGATTCCCCAGCCCGTCATATGCTGCGTATTTATACGCCTCGGAGAGCGTTGGGAAATTGAACACCGATTGAATGAAATAATCGATGGTGAGCCCTTGCGAGAGGACGAAAAGTCCGATATGAATCAGTTCGGACGCTCCTTCCCCTATTATATGGACGCCGAGAAGCTTCTGGTCGGAAGGAGAGAAAAGAAGTTTTACCATGCCGCTCAGGTCGCCGATGATCTGTCCGCGGGCGTTGAGCTCGAACATCGCCCTGCCGGCGCAGTACGGAATTTTTTGCTCCTTTAATTTTTCCTCGGTGGCCCCCGCATAGGAAATTTCTGGAATCGAGTAAACAGCGAGGGGAATAAACGGCGAGACCTGCTTTTTGTACTCGAGCTTGAAAGCATGGCACATGGCGACGCGCGCCTGCTCCATCGACGTGGAGGCGAGCGAAGGAAAGCCGATGACATCTCCCGCCGCATACACGTTCGGTGCTGATGTCTGGAATTGCGCATTGACAGCGATCTGTCCTTTTGCGTTCGGAGCGATGCTGAGCTTCTCGAGTCCTAAATTTTTTGTGTTCCCGTATCTTCCGGCAGCGACCAGCACCTTGTCGGCAATGACTTTTTTCCCGCTCTTCAGGTGGATGGTGACCGTCTCCGTTCCCTTGTCAAGCCGCTCGTACACTTCGTTGACAAGGATCGTCATGCCGAGATGCGTGAGATGTTTGTGAAGGCGCTCCGAGACCTCTCCGTCGATAAAGGAAAGAAGCCGTGGCTTCGATTCGATGAGGGTAACAGGAATTCCAAGAGCGGTAAAGATCGTGGCATATTCGCAGCCGATGATGCCGCCGCCGACGACCGCAAGGTTCCTCGGCATGCGGTCCATGTTGAGGATGGAATCGCTGTCGTAGACAAGGCGGTCGTCGATCGGAAAATTGTCCGGCCGGTTGGGGATCGAGCCGGTTGCGATGAGAATAAACTCGGCGGTGTATTTTTCTATCGACCCGTCTCTTTCGACCTGGACAGTGTGCGCATCCGCAAAGGAAGCATTCCCGAAGATCAGCTCGATGTTGTGCCGTTCGATGTTCTGGTAAATGAGGTCCCATTCGTTGTTGACGACATGCGTCTTGCGGTACATGAAATCTTCGATGGAGATGTTCTGCTTGACGCTGTAGTCGATGCCGTAGAGTCCGCGCTGCCGGAGGTTTGAAAAATAGAGGGCTGTTTCACGGAGGGTTTTGCTCGGAACGGTGCCGGTGTTGACCCCCGCACCGCCGACACGCGGGGCTTTTTCTATGATCGCTGTTTTCTTCCCGAAATAGGCGGCCTGCGCCGCTCCCTTTTCACCCGCCGGTCCCGAGCCGATTACTATGAGGTCGAAGTCGTATGTGCCAGCCATTACCAGGATTAGTCAGAATATCCGAGGAAGATTGAGAGCAAAGATACACCTTTTTTGGAAAGAGGCAATACATTGGGAGTTCTTGGCCCGAAGCTCCAAGTCCCGAACCTTTCCGTTACGATCAGAATCGACTCCCGCGCGTGACCCGGGACTGAAAAACCCCTTGCTCTTCTCCGGAATAAGGTGTATATTATCGACGCAATTAATAGTACATCGTTATTGCGCTTGTCATTGCTTTTTCGCTTGAGATTTTTCAAAGACAGAGGCACAAGGGTTATCCTTTTCCGAAGGAACCTTCGGACCGATTTCTGAAACATCGATAGACGAAATGTAGTCGCATCGAAAGGTAGATGCAGCAAGCCGTTGATGCGATTTTTTGTTTATGGCAGCAAGAGTCAACGCTGTACGCTTTTTTCCGTACAACCTGCGGAAAAAAGGTTTTTGAAAAATCTTTTACGAAAGGAGACGTTCCGTGGAAAAAGGAACAGTCAAATGGTTCAACCGGACCAAGGGTTTTGGATTTATTTCGCGGCCGTCGGGCGAGGATGTGTTTGTGCACTACCGCTCGATCGTCGGCGAAGGGTTCAAGAACTTGAACGAAGGCGACCAGGTTCAATTCGATGTTGAGAATGGACCGAAAGGCCTGCAAGCGGCGAACGTTCAGAAGATATAGTTCTGACGCGTTGATGACAAGTCCCGTGCAATGCACGGGACTTTCTGTTACCATCCGATCCTCAACAGCGAGGACATAAGGAGGCTTTAGATATGCTGAATGGCACCGTAAAATTCTTCAATTCTACAAAAGGCTTCGGCTTCTTGACCACGCCGGAAGGCGAGGATATTTTCTTTCACAAAAGCAACGTGAAGGACACGGGGTTCCGCGACGAGCTTCGCCAGGGAGACAACGTCAAATTTGAGATCCGCGTCGAGCAAAAAGGAAAGCGTGCGTACAATATCGCCCGCGTTTCATCCGAAGTTCCCAAAGAATAAGCGCGCGATCGACCCCCGCGATTCGCTGAATAGTAAAAAGCCGTCCGCGCATCCGCGGCGGCTTTTCTCTTTTAGAGGCTGCGAAGTCCTTCCGAAATTGCATTTGTAAAAAAATCTCATAGATTTATTCCACGTCCGAGCACAATAACCCGAGCCCCGTCCCCCCCAGTCGAAATTCTTATTTCATAATTCTTCATTACTCTTATGATTCTTTCCGACACAAAAATTCTCGAAGAAATGAAGCGCGGCACGATCGTCATTACGCCGTTCAGCCGAAGATACCTCGGTTCGAACAGCTACGACGTCCATCTCGGGAAATCGCTGGCAATGTACGACGATGAGATTCTCGATGCAAAAACGCATAACACCATTCATCACTTTGAGATCCCCAAAGAAGGCATCATCCTCGTTCCGAGCAAGTTATATCTCGGCGTTACGGAAGAGTATACCGAAACGCACTGCCACGTCCCATTTCTTGAGGGGAAAAGCTCGATCGGCCGGCTCGGAATCGATATTCATGCAACTGCCGGCAAGGGGGATGTCGGTTTCTGCAACACCTGGACCCTCGAAATTTCCGTCCGCCAGCCGGTGCGTATTTACGCCGGCATGCCGATCGGCCAGCTCATCTATTTTGTGATCGACGGCGACGTCGAAGTCCTCTATAATAAGAAAGAGAACGCGAAATATAACCGGCACACCAACAAACCGGTCGAGTCGATGATGTGGAAGAACTTCAAGAAATAATAAAAAATTAGCGATGAAGAATTAAAAAGAAAACAGTTGAATGCCAGAGGGGCGTTTTTGTGCCACCTCGATTGCACCTTTTTACATTTTCTATCTTTGGAGTTCTCATGAAACGCATTTTCTCATTACTGTTTACTGCTTACTGTTCATTGTTGATTGTTCATTGTTCATCGGCCCAGCCCCGGCGCGCCATCACCTTCGACGACATGATCAGCTGGGGACGCGTTGCGGACCCCCAGATTTCGCCGGACGGGAAATGGATCGCGTATACGATCACCTATTACAGCAAAGAAACCAACACCGGCAACAGCGACATCTGGATAACCTCGATCGACGGCGGCACTGCCCGACAGCTGACGAACAGCCCCAAGGCCGATAATTCTCCCCGCTGGCTCCCCGACGGAAAAACGATCGCCTTTATTTCGGCGCGCGACGGCGAACCGCAAATTTACACGGTGGCGGTCAGCGGCGGCGAACCGAAAAAGGTCAGCTCGATCTCAACCGGTGTCTCGGGGCTTGTCGTCTCAAGCGATGGAAAGTATTTCGCGTTCGCCTCCGACGTTTTCCCCGACTGCGCCAGCGACAGCTGCAACAAAGCGCGCAACGACGAGATGGAGAAGAGCAAAGTAAAGGCGAAGGTCTTTACCCGGCTTCCGTACAGGGTGTGGGACCACTTCACCGATGGAAAACGGAGCCATGCGTTCATTATTCCTGCGACGGGCGGTGCGGCGGTCGACGTCACTCCGGGGGATTATGATACCCCGCCGATCGATATCGGGGGGGATTTCGACTACGCATTCTCGCCGGACGGAAAAGAATTTGCCTTCGTCCGAAACACCGATCCGATGATCGCGATCTCAACGAACAACGATATCTTTATCGAGCCGCTCGAAAAGGGAAAGCCTACCGGCCAACCGAAGCGGATCACCGACAACAAGGCGAATGATAACCAGCCTGTCTATTCTCCGGACGGAAAGTATATCGCCTACCGCGCAATGAAACGCCCCGGCTTCGAAGCGGACAAGTACGACATTATTCTATATGAACGGGGAACGGGGAAACGCACGAACCTCACCGAATCGTACGACCGCTCAGCCGACGAAGTGATCTGGTCGCCGGATAGTAAGACCATCTATTTCAACGCAGATGACCAGGGGTACCACTCTGTATACAATGTCAGTCTTCCAACAGGAAAAGAGGCATCGAAGGTTGCACAGGTCACCTCCAAGGTCTATGTCTCGCAGCCACAACTAACTCCCGACGGGAAGACGTTTGTGTTCACCAGAACGACCGTCCGCAATCCGCACGAAGTATGGCGGATGGACACCGAAGGGAGAAATCTCCGGCAATTGACGACGACGAACGACGCCAGCATCGCCAAGCTGGAAATGAACCCGCTTGAGGAGTTTTGGTTCGACGGTGCCGGCGGGAAAAAGGTCGAGGGGTTCATCCTGAAGCCCCCCTTCTTCGACCCGAACAAAAAATATCCGATGGTCTATCTTATTCATGGCGGACCGCAGGGACAGTGGGACGATATCACTCACTACCGTTGGAACCCGCAAATGTTCGCATCCCCCGGTTACGTTGTCGTCATGGTCAACCCGCGAGGCAGTACCGGCTACGGCCAGCAATTCACGGACGAGATCTCTGGGGACTGGGGAGGAAAAGTATTCACCGACCTGATGAACGGCGTCGAGTATGTGATGAAAACGTATCCGTTCATCGACACGGCGCGCATCGCCGCGGCCGGGGCGTCGTACGGAGGGTACATGATCAATTGGATCGAAGGACATAATGACAAGGGGATTTTCAAAGCGCTCGTGAGCCACGACGGCGACTACAATTCGATCAGCGCCTTCGGTGCGACCGAAGAACTGTGGTTCGAGGATTGGGAATTCAAAGGAACGCCGTGGGAGAACCGCGAGCTCTATGATAAATTCTCGCCGAGCAACTTCGTAAAAAATTTCAAGACGCCGATGCTGCTCATCCACGGGCAATTGGACTACCGGCTCGATGTGAGCGAGGGTTTCCAGATGTTCACGGCGCTGCAGCGGATGCACGTCCCCTCGAAGATGCTGTACTTCCCGGACGAAGGCCACTGGGTGCTGAAGCCGCTCAACAGCGAGCTGTGGCATAAGACGGTGCTCGGATGGCTTGCGGAGTACCTGAAGAAATGAAAAATCAAAGATGAAAATGGAAAAATTGAAATTAAAAATAGAATGTATTCTGGTCAAATAAGATCTTCTATGGCTTGATTTTTTCTCGATATCTCTTCTTTTTCATTTGCAATCTTTGATTTTGCAACAGGGAAAAATAATTGACCGGCAAAATCAGTATTTGCAAAGCAAAAATGAAAAAGAAAGGGATGAAAGAAAGAGAGAACCGATAGCACCAAATTTCTAATCTCTTCATTGTGTCTTTCCTTTTTCATTTTTAATATTCGATTTTCCTTGGGGGGAAAATGAATACTAACTCGCAGATCCAAAAGGACGAAATTAAGCGCCGCCTGTACACATTCACGTTAAAATTAATTGCTTTTCTTGACCGGCTTCCAAACGATATTGTTTCCCGCCGGTTAGGGGACCAGCTCTTGAGAAGCGGAACAAGCATTATTGGAAATTACGTTGAGGGGCAATCTGCAAGCAGCAGGAAAGATTTCACGAACTATTTTGTTGCATCGCTCAAATCGTCCAATGAAAGCAAACTCTGGTTTGCACTGCTGAGAGACTCTAAGCGGGCCGAATACGAGAGCGTCGATTGGTTTCTGAGAGAATTGGACGAGGTATCAAAAATTCTGGCATCAAGCATTCTCACGCTTAGAGGTAAGCGGTAAACGCTGGATACGGGCTATTGCAAATTTTTGTTCTTTATTTTTCCGATTTCATCTTTTCATTTTAATGTAACAATGGCGTTCGTCTCGAAACTAAAAAACATCCAGCAACGGAACAATTCGCTGCTTTGCATCGGCCTCGACACCGATCCCGCTAAGCTCCCCGGCTTTCTGAAATCCCATGAGAATCCGCAGGCCGAATTCAACCGGCGGATCATCGAGGCGACGAGCGATATCGTTTGCGCATACAAGGTCAACGCTGCCTTTTACGAGGCCGAAGGAGAGCGGGGATGGCGCGCGATGCGTGAAACACGCCAGGCCATTCCTTCTTCCGTTATTTCGATCGCCGACGCCAAGCGGGGAGACATCGGCAATTCATCCGAACGCTACGCGAACATTTTTTTGAATGACCTGAAGTTCGATGCGGTCACGGTCAGCGCCTACATGGGGAAAGATTCCATCGTACCGTTCATTCAGTCGGGCGAGCAGTGCGCGTTCATTCTTGCGGTGACATCGAACCCGGGAGCAAGGGATTTTCAATATCTCAAGGTCGGCAAAAAATTTCTTTACGAGAAGGTCATTGAAACGGCGCTGAAGTGGAATACAAAGAAGAATATCGGCTTTGTGGCCGGCGCCACCAAACCGAAAGAGCTTCGTTCGATCCGAGAAAACGCGCCGGATGCTCCGCTCCTTATTCCCGGCATCGGCGCCCAGGGAGGGAGTGTAGAATCGGCAGTACATTATGGATGCGATAGCAAGGGATATTTAGCGATCATCAACGCCAGCCGCAGCATTCTCTATGCTTCAGACGGCGAAAATTTTGCCGACGCTGCGCGTGCAGAAGCGCTGAAGCTCAGGGAAGAAATCAACTCCTGGCGGGAAAAGTTCTTCCAGCAGTAAACGATCTCCTCTTCTCACGAATCATCCGCGTCTCATCATCGTATTCCGGGGGGAACCGGCAATGCATTCCACAGCCATTCACGAGGACATTCTTCGTCATCTCTGGACCAACCAATACCTCAACGCTGAACGTTTGGCAACGCTCGACGGCAGGAAACTGAAAGTTGTTTCACCGGGGATTGTCAACCGGGACGGCGGGCCCGATTTCCGCGACGGTGTTGTCATTTTGGATGAACAAACATACCGGGGCGAGATAGAGTTTCACCGTTATGCAGACGATTGGTATGCGCATTTGCACAACACCGATCCAAAATATAATTCGGTGATCCTCCACGTTGTTCTTTATGCCGGTCCGAACGGACCGGCGACGCTGACCGCCAGCGGGCGCCCGGTTCCCGTTGTTGCCATTGGCGAATTTCTCTCGTTCCCGCTGGAGAAGATCATCGAGCATGCACGGCGCGATGAGCATCTCTCGCGTTCTGCGTCTCTTCGATGCCATCGTCTGAACGATGAAGTGCAGAGCGACCTCCTTGAGCGCTGGATCGGCGTTCTCTTTCGGGAACGATTAACCGAAAAAGTAGTTTATTTGTACCGGCGCTTGGTCGGAATAAGCGAAGAGCATTCCCTCGAGGTTCTTGAGCCGTCTGAGAATTACGCTCCGCAGCCCGGCAAAGAAAACCCGGACGACATTCCGATTCCGGGAATGCAGGTCGACCCGCGGCAACTGCGCAGTCCATTTTCCTGGGAACAGCTGTTGTATGAAGAATGCATGGACGGGCTGGGATATTCCAAGAACAGGGTTCCCTTCGGAAGGCTTGCGAATCGCGTCTCTGTGCCGCTGCTGAGGTCTCTTTCGCCGCAGGCGGAGTTAACTCCATTGGAAATCGAGGCGGTTCTCTTTCATATCTCCGGGCTGCTGCCGGAAGCTCAAACGGTCCGCGACCAGCAATCCAAGATACGCCTCCACCAATTGAGATCAACATGGAACGATCTGGCGGTGATCTCCGCACCGGAGAGACTACTTTCTCGGGAGGTCATGCATTCCGCAGATTGGGTCTTTAGCCCGACGCGTCCCTCGAATTTTCCGACCGCGCGCGTTGCGGCCGCATCCGTGCTTGTTCATCGCATTATGTATCGGCAGCTTCTCATCCATATCGTCACCATAATTAATGGCGGCCGCTCAGCCGCCCATGAGAAGCTCGCGCAGCTTCTGTCGGCGCTGACGATCGAGGAGGACTCGTTTTGGAGCTTCCACTATTCATTTACCGAGTCGTCCCCGCGGCGGCATGCTCTGCTCGGCGACGCCCGTACGTACGATCTAATCATCAACACGCTGATCCCTCTGTGCAGTTTGTATGCGGTCATTTTTGACGTGAACGATCTCAACGATCATTGTTTGGAATTGGCGGCTGAGATTCCTCGTCTGGAAGATAATTTCATCACACGAAAAATGGAAAGGCAGCTGCTGAAGAAAAAAATCGGATTGCATTCGGCCCTCGACCAACAAGGGGTCATCCAGCTGTACAAACGGTATTGCCGCGCCGATCGGTGCAATGCATGCGAAGTCGGCAGGACAGTCTTTCAGAATTGAACCATGGGCGATTGGAACGACGAAATAGAAATTGAACTGCGGAGAGCGCGGCAATCAAAGAACCCCGGCCGATTGCGAACGTCGGCGCGGCGTGCTGCCGGGATCGCGATCCGGGAATTTCAGAAGCTGAATGCCCCTCACTCCGCGGAACAGGATTATCTGAGCGCTCTTCGGACATTCATGAAGCTGGAACGCATTCCGCCTGACGTTGCCTCCGCGGCGGCGCGCCTGGAAGCCCGGCTTGGTCCGGATTTCACCTCTCCGAGCGTCGACCCGATCGGCGATGCGATGATCATTGTGGAGTTTGTGAGGATCAAGCTTCGGGACTCAGGGAGATAATGAACCCGGTGCACGTGAAACTTCTTGCATTGTTTCCAACGAAGCACTACTTTCTTGTGTAGGAAAAAACCAAAACATGAAGACAGCCTCACACAAAGAGACGGTGCTCTATCTTGACCGGAACGAAAATCAGTTCGGTCCGGCACCGGAGTGCTTTTCCATTCTGCAGAAGACGGCGAAGAATCAGCTCACTACGTACTCGCGCGATTATCTCCGCGGCGTCAAGAGCACGCTTTCGGAAAAACTGGCAGAGGAGTATAATCTTCCGGAGACGTCGGTCCTGCTCAGCTACGGGAGCGAGGACATGCTCAAGCAAATAGTCCACTGTTATCTTGGTCCGGGACAGACGATGATGGTCCCGAAATATTCATGGTGGTATTACAAATCGGTCGCCGCCGAAGTTGGGGGAAGGGTCATGGACTATCCGATGCGTGCCGGCGAGTCGTCCTTCTATTATGACCGTGAAGAGATCGGTTCGCTTATCCGGCGCGAGAACCCGCGCATCCTGCTCATCGCTTCGCCGAACAATCCCACGGGGAACGTGTTCTCATCTGATGACATCAAAATTCTATTGAAGAGTTTTCCAGAGACGTTGGTGGTGCTCGACGAGGCATATTTCGGATTTTCTGACTCTTTGAACGACACGGCTCCCCAGCTTACCACACATTATCCCAACCTTGCCGCGCTCAGGACGTTCTCAAAGCTCTACGCCCTTGCCGGGGTTCGGATCGGCCACGCATTCGTCGGAAAGAACTACCAAAAACTCATCACGTACAGCACCCGGTATTTAGGCTATAATCAGTTGTCGGAGCAGCTCGCGCTGGCCGCTCTCCGGGACTCAGCGCACTATCGGATGGTGGCATCTGCAACTGCCGGAGAACGTCAACGCTATTATGATTTCTTTCAGGCGGGCGACGGATGCACGGCGTACCGTTCCGAAGCGAACTTCGTTCTTGTGAAAATCCCGGCAGAGCAGATCGCTGGGCTCAAAGAACGCATTGAAGGAGAGGGAATTTTTATCAAGTTCTTTTCAGAGCCGGAGCTCTCCGGTTTTGTCCGGATCACCATCGGAACGCCCGGTCAAAACACGCGTCTCATCCGGGAACTGCAAAAGTATTTTTCAGTTACACGAGCCCCCATTCCCGAACAACGGTAACGTTCATGCATTGCGTTATTCTTGCCGCCGGGACCGCTTCCCGGCTTCGCCCTCTCACCGACTCGACTCCGAAATGCCTTCTCCAGATCGGCCATCGGACGATCCTGGAACGGACCATCCGGGCGGTCTTTCACGCGGGTATCATCCATTTCACGATCGTCGTCGGTTTTCAGGATTGGAAGGTCAAGAATTTTCTGAAGCGGAATTTCCCGTCGCTCGATTTTACCTTCGTCGTCAACAATCGGTTCGATACGACCAACAACGCGTTCTCGCTCCTGCTGGCGCGGGACGAAATCATCGGCCATGAGCTCCTTCTGCTGGACGGCGATATCCTCTTTGACGATGAGATCATTCCGCTCGTGATGAAATCGCCGCGTGAAACAACTCTCGCGGTAAGAACGTCGGACAGCGTCGGAGCGGAAGATGTTAAGGTCGAGGTGAAGGAGGGGGGAGAAATCATCCGCATCGGCAAGGAACTTCCCGCAGCGTCAGCATTCGGCGAATCGATCGGCATCGAAAAATTCTCGCGGGGGGACACGACAAAACTTTACGACACGCTGGAAAAAAGGATCAAAACGGAAAACCGGGTCGATGAATTTTATGAGGCATCATTTCAGGAGTTGATCGACGGCGGGACAAAGATCTATGCGATCGATGCCGGTAAGTACCGCTCCATTGAGGTCGATACGCCCGAAGATTTGCAGACAGCCGAGTCCCTTTTTTCATAAGATGGATCAATCCACTCCTTCGTACAGCTACGCTGCCTCCGTAAAATCGGACATTTCCGATGAACTCATCAACGTGTACCTGCAGCGGCCGGTAGCCGGAATCGTCGTTCGCGCGTTGTACGGCACCCCGATCACGCCGAACCAGCTTACGATCGTTTCTACCCTTTTCGGAATCGCCGGAGGAATTTTTCTCGCGGCTGCAGAAACGCATTTTGTCGCCGCCGCGCTCTGCTTCTATTTGAAAGATATTTTCGATTCGGCGGACGGGCAGCTGGCGCGCGCAAAAAAGATATACAGCAGACGCGGAAGGTTTCTCGATTCGATTGGAGACTACATTGTCGACCTGTTCCTCTTCGGAGGGATTTGCGAGGTTCTTTTGGGAAGCGGCGTCCCCCTTTTTCCCGCATTCCTCATTTCGTTCGTTGGGTTCGTGGGGATCAGCCTCCGCGTTTCATACCACGTCTTTTACCAGGCCTCGTTCCTTCATCAAAAGAAGGAGTACGAATTGAACCGGCTTTCGGAGGAACTGCGTGATGAGGATCTTCGGGAAGACGCCCTTACTCTCCAGCTGCAGAAAATATTCTATCTCTTCTACGGCTGGCAGGATCGTCTGATGAAACGGCTCGATGCGTGGTGTCTGGGAAGCCGGGCGGGAAACAGCGAGTCGGCGGCGAAAGCGTGGTACGAAGACGCAGTTGGATTGCGGCTCGGCGGGTTTCTCGGGTTCGGCACCGAATACGTCGTTCTAACGGCCTGTCTGCTGCTCAACAACCTCCGGTTGTATCTTTTTCTCTCGATAATTTTGTTTAACGCTGTTTGGTTCTCAGCGATCCTCTATCGGAGATCATTTCTGGCGAAACGAGTAAGGAGGGGATACCATTGATCGCAGGTACAGGGAAGAAAACTACTTCTTCGCCTGTTTTTCTTTGCGGACCTGGGCTTCAAGCTTGAAATGTTCTTCGGCGGAAATATTCAGCGACTTGCGAAGCGCCTCGAGCGCTTCCGATTCTTCCGGGGTCACGACCCCGTCTTCCCATACTTCGCGAAGATGTGCGATGTACGAGGACGAACCGCTTTCATTTTCCATTCTTGAAAAATCTTCATCGGACATTCCCCCTGCATTTTTCACGATCGTTAAAAGCTCGCGTTCGTCCGGAGAGATGACGCCGTCCTCCCATGCTTTGCGGAATAATTTTCCCAGGAGATCGATGGCCTGAACGTGCAAAGAACCGGCATCTCCTTTTCCAATTTGGGCTTGCAGTTCCGCGAGTTTTTTCTCCGCATTCTCCTTTGCCGTAACGGCCCCCTTGGCTTCCGCCGCGAGCCGCGCGATATCATCCTGATATTTTTGCTGGGAAGAGGTGAATTCCTGCTTGAGCAGGTCTACCCGCGCGTCGTTTTTTTTCTCGGCCGAGTCCAGGGCATCTTTTTTTATTTTCGCGATCATATCGTCGCCCGGGAGCTGTGCACTCGTCGGTGCAGTCGCTTGCGCAGGTGCCGGTTGCGGCTTTGCATCGGGAGCATTCGCAGCCCGGGGAGCGGTGTCTGCCGGCTTTGCCGCCGTCGCTTGAGCTTTCTTCTGTTCTTCCGCCTGCTTCTTGAGCCGCTCTTCCTCATCCTTCTTTCGCGCCGCCTCCATTGCGACCTTGATCCGCTCATTGTACGCGGCGGCGTACATATTGTTCGGCTCGACGCCGAGCGCCTTATTGACCTCATCCAGCGCTTTTGCAAACTCCGCCGATTTAATGTACCGGTCGGCAGCCTTCAAATATTCGCTGATGATTTTCTTCTGCGATTCCCTGTCGAGAGCGGCTACGGGCATACTTTCGTTGACACGCTGTGCTTCAAAAAAAGACAATTTCGAACAATATATCCAACGCCTCAGAGAATGTCAACGGGATCTGGGCGAACGCAGGGAACAGTTCTTGGGCGCGGGGAGTTTTTACTTTAGGGTACGATGCTTTTCGGGCGGAAAGCGCTGATTCACCGCCATAACGACGATTTTGCTTCTCGCTCCGGTGTGTGTTATATTTTCCCGATGAAGCAAATCATTGCGCATGCGGCGTTGGAGGATGTTCGATGACGACGGCAAATATGCGGAGCCAGCTCGACAAGCGGTTGCGCGATGCGTTCAGAGAAATTATTGACGGCAGGACCGTAAAGCGGTCAAGGCACGAGTTGATCTTCGGTGGCATCGACGTGACCAACGTTTTTATTGAAGAGATGGGCAAAAAGAATTTTCTTCCCTCTGTCGTGGGCGACATTCCGTGCGACGAAGGAAAGCGCGTTCCGGCCTTTTACATCGAAGGGGCGCAGGCGTACTTCGGCTGGGTCTTCTGGGAAAAATTCACCGAGGGGCGCCTCCGCAAACTCTTTGGCAGCGAAGTACGAAATGAAAAAGGAGATTGGGCGATACTCGTTCCGTCCGGCAGCCGGAACATCGTCTACGCAAACGCCTCTCTGACTGCGGAAATGGATATTGACCATCCGGTCGAGCTGTAACATGTTCTCACCCGTCGTGCATGTGCCCCTTTTCCTAAACGAATGAAATTTATTTTCAGATATTTTTTTTTCATTGCAGCCATCGCGCTGCCGGCGCGCATGGCCGCGCAGGCGGATTCTTTACGAACCGCTGCATCGATCGAACGCTATTCCCTTCGCATTGAACTCGATATCGAGCATCACTCGATCCGGGGGGAGGCGCAAATTCAGGTCCGCCTTCCGAAGGACTCTCTGTTCCGGCTGATCATTGCCGTCGCTCCCGCGGCGACGATCCGCTCGGTCCGCGATTCCAGCGACCGGAAACTGGATGCTGCGGAAGAGGATCTTCCATCGGATCATTCCGTTAAAAATGTTGCCATCACAATTCCCGACAGCGCACGAGGGAGAACATCCTTCCCGTTGAGGATTTCTTATGAGGAAACGTTTGACAGCCTCAATTGGGAACCGTCGTTTATCGATGCGAAAGAATTTCTTCTCTCATCGAACAACGCCGTTCCATGGTGGCCGGTGCTTTCGCGTGCAGCCGGTTCCGTGTCGGCCGAGCGTGCCCCGGTCGCCCTGGAAGCAGTATTTCCATCCGGGTATGTGGCGGTGGCGAACGGCAAGCCCGATTCGATACATACAACGGGTGCGACGACGTCGGAAATCTTTGCGTATGAACATCCGATGCCGCTGAGCTCATGCTTCGTCCTTTGCGGGTCGGTCGAATTCGCGCGGCAAACGATGACGGCAAACGACAGCAGCGTGCAATATTCCCTGTGGTACGACAGGGAAAAATATCCCGGCGAACTCGCAGCAGCGGTGCTGCGGCAGCTCCGCGATTCGTACTCATGGTTCTCGTCCATTGCAGGGCGGGACAGTTCGGCCGACGGACTTCGCGCCGTTGTCATCGGGACGGACGATGGTTCCGCTGAATGGAGCTCGAACAACGGATTGATCATTGCACGATGCTCGTACCAGTTTTCCTCCGCCGATTCACTGGTCCTGTTCGCGCCGGCAAGGAACCGATGGGTCCGGCAAGTTGCACGCCTTTTCAGCCTGCCGGCGACGGAATCGACGTTTGTCTTTGAAGCGGGGTGGTCGGAATATCTTGCGGCGAAATTTTTTCTTCATGAAGCGGGGAGGGATGATGAAGCTCAGCAGCGGATACGGCTCGATTTCCTTTCCGGGGCGCTTGATTTTTATCCGGCTCAGACGCTGGCGCAGGTCCACAATTCGAAAAAGAATGAACGGAATGTTTTTTACAGCAAGGGGGCGTATGTTTTTCTGATGCTGGAATACGTTATGGGGGAGACGGCATTCGACGCCGTCATCGACAGGCTCTACCGTGATTACAGGCGTACGCCGATTTCGCTTGAAACGTTCCAACAATTGTGTGAAGAGTCGTACGGCTCGCCGCTCGATTGGTTCTTCAAGGAATGGTTCGCTCAAACAGGCTTCCCCGAATTGCTTCTTTCGACGAACGCGTCGGAGACGAACAGGGGAAGCTTTTTGGTGAAAGCGGTGATCTCTCAGCGCGGGGATCTGTTTACGGCGCCGGTCGATCTTGTTTTTTCCGGTTCGACCCGCTCCGTCACCAAGAGAGTATTCGTTCAGCGCCAGGATCAGGAGTTTGAATTCACCCTCCCGTTCCTGCCGGACCAGAGCGAGCTCGACCCCGGCTACAAGCTTCTTCGCTGGGTTCCCCGCCTGAGGCTTCTTGCGCACGCGCGCACGTCCGTAAGCTTCCGGGTGTTCGACCGGGACATTATCAACTCCGAGCGCGAGGCGAATATCATTCTGCAATTGGACCCGAACAATCTTACCGGATGGAACAATATCTCTCTCTTCTCGCTCGGAAAATCCGCGGTCATTAAAGGCGATCTTTCAAAGGCTGAAGAATATTTTCGCCGCGCCTCCGCGCTCGATGCCCGCGAGCCGACGCAGCTCTATTCCATCCTGAGTTTGATCCGGCTCGGCAACGTTCTTGAAATGGAGGGAAAGCGCGATGAAGCTGTCGAATTATACAAGCTCGGGCTCACGCTGGCCGGGCGTGATCCTGCGCTCTATGGAATTGCACTGACCGAAGCGCAAAAATATTTGCAGCAAAGATTTGTCCCCACCGACGAATTTTGGTACGGGGAATATTGAACGATGCGTTTTTCGCGGGCTACGTTTTTGCTTTGGATGTTTTCTTTCGCGCAGACCCGTCGATGCTAAAAGCGCTTCCCGCTCTTGATGCCAGCAGAAAAAAAAGGCAGGAAAGAACGACGAGTGCATACGGATTAGCAAAGAAGGAAAAAGCAAACAAAGTTCCGCTTGTCAACTGGTAATTAACGACAAGCGCGATGGCAGCAATGAGGGCTGCGCGGGTAAGAAGTCCGAGCACCAGCGCGACCCCGATCAGCATTTCTCCCGTCGGGATCATCCGCGACCAGGCTTCAATGCCGGGATAGGCGACATGCTGCTGATACCAGAGCGCTGCCGGCGGCGGATTCTGCGCATAACGGTCGAGACTTGTGCGGAGAAATTCAGACGTCGTATACCAGTTGAGTTTATTCAGGCCCTGAGCGATAAAAAAGACGCCGATGGCGATGCGAAGGAAAGCGACCCATTTCTGATTCATAGCACTCCTTTTTTCTCGAACAAAAACGCAAAATTAACCATTAAAATCAAATCGCAGCGCCCACTATGAAATTTTCTCTCCCCGTTCCGCGAACGTTCAATTTTTGGGCAACGGTCTACAGCCATGGATGGTGCGCGCTCCCCCCGTTCCGTATGAACAAAGACGAACGCCTCCTGTCCGCGGTTGTTCCCAATGGAAACGGAGGATACGACGATATCACTGTATCCGCAAAGAAGCATACGCTCGTGGTTTCTCTCGAAGAGCGATCGGTCCCTTCGCGGCAAAAGATCTCCCGGATCACGAAATACTTGTATTCCATGCTTCGCGTCGAGGAACCGCTCGAAGAATTTTACGCCGAGGCGAGAAAATTTCCCCGCTACCGGTGGATCTCCAAGGTCAACGCCGGAAGACTCCTTCGCTGCCCGACAGTTTTTGAGGATGCCGTCAAGATGATCTGCACGACGAATTGCAGCTGGGCGCTGACGGAATCCATCGTCGATGCTCTGGTGACGAAACTCGGCGCCCGCGTGCGCGGCGATGTCTATGCATTTCCTACGCCGGAAGCGGTCGCCGCCTCTTCCGAGTCGTTCCTTCGGAAAGAAATCCGGTGCGGCTACCGGGCTCCGTACATTCTGGAGCTGTCAAGAAACATTGCAGCAGGAAAAATTTCGCTGGAAGCATGGAGAACATCGGACCTTCCGACCGGAGATTTATTCGAACAGGTCCGGAAGGTGAAGGGGATCGGTCCGTACGCTGCCGGAAATATTTTAAAGCTTCTCGGGAGGTACGATTACCTCGGGCTTGATTCGTGGGGACGGGGAAAATTTTACGAACTTTTTAAGAACGGAAGAAAAGTTAAAGACTCGACGATCGAAAAATATTACGCACCGTTCGGCAAATGGCGCGGCTTGTTCCTCTGGATGGATATGACAAAAGACTGGCATACCAAAGAGTTTCCGCTCTAACTTCGCCTCCGCCCATTCCTATTTTTGGAAAGGGGAGCAACCCCTTTCCCATTTCTGAACACCCTCCCGTTTAATCTGATCAGAATCCCTCTAAAGAATGTGTGGCACATTAGTTGGAATAATATTGAGAAACTCCTTTAACGACCACGGTGCAGATGTGTATCCAATCGTAGAAAAGAACGACCTCGCCGCAAAAGTATATCGCTACGTCATCAAGGCGCCGCAGATCGTAAAAAAAGCGCGGGCAGGACAGTTTGTGATTTTGCGGCTGCATGAAGAGGGGGAGAGAATTCCGATCACGCTTGCGGATTGGGATGCCGTTCAGGGGACGATCACGCTCTACGTTCAGGCGGTCGGTAAAACGACGACGATGATGAGCATGATGAAAGCGGGAGACTCTCTGATGGATGTTGTGGGGCCGTTCGGAGTTCCGAGCCACGTCGAACCGGGAAAGACATTCGTCGCCATCGGCGGCGGCTTCGGAATTGCGGCGATCCACCCGATCGTGCGCGCACATAAACTGATCGGCAATAAAACGATCTCGATCATCGGTTCCCGCTCCAAGGACCTCCTTTTGATGGAAGATGAAATGCGCGCAATTTCGGACGAGGTGCGCATTGCAACGGATGACGGCAGCTACGGCACAAAAGGCTTTGTGACAACGATCTTGAAGTCGATGCTCGAGCAACGGGAACCGGTCGACGTCGTCCTCGCCATCGGCCCGGTGGTGATGATGAAAGCGGTCGCGGACCTGACCAGGCCGCTCGGCGTGCAGACGCTCGTCAGCCTCAATCCGATCATGATGGACGGAACCGGAATGTGCGGCGCATGCCGCGTCGTCGTCGGGAATAAAATGAAGTTCGCGTGCGTCGACGGTCCGGAGTTCGACGCTCACGCCGTCGATTTTGAGCTGCTCATGGCGAGACAGAAAATGTACTCTCCGCAGGAAAAGATCTCGTTCGATATCTTCGAGAAGATATGCGAAGCGCAGGAACATCGCGAAACAGCGGCATGGTAATGATTGAAAATGAAAAATCAGGAAGCAAAACTGGAAGATCCGGCGTCACAAAAGCCGGATGAAGGATAATCCCCAAAATTAAATCAATTGCATTATCAGAAATGAGCAGCGAAATAGCAGAACAGCCGGCCAGAAAACTCAGCAACAAAGAGAGAATGAAGATCCCGCGCCATGGCATGCCGGAACAGGATCCGCTGGAACGCGCGAAAAATTTCCTGGAGGTTCCTCTCGGCTACACGGCCGAAATGGCGGTGGAGGAGGCCGAACGATGCATCCAGTGCAAGAACCCGAAATGCATGGAGGGATGTCCCGTCAACGTCAAGATTCCGCAGTTTATCTTCCATGTTGCGATGGGAAATTTCCCGCTCGCCGCGCAGACGTTGAAGGAAACGAATGCGCTCCCCGCCGTCTGCGGCAGAGTCTGCCCGCAGGAAGAGCAATGCGAAGCGGTCTGCACGATCGGCGCCAAGGTCGAACCGGTAGCGATCGGCAGGCTTGAGCGATTTGTGGCGGACTGGGAGCGGATGACCGGCAACGTTTCTCTGCCCGTGATCGCGCCGCCGACCGGAAAGAAAATC
Organism: Bacteroidota bacterium; assembly: GCA_035506275.1. Classification (NCBI taxonomy): domain Bacteria; kingdom Pseudomonadati; phylum Bacteroidota; species Bacteroidota bacterium. The sequence goes on along the minus strand of DATJPT010000007.1, from coordinate 78,513 downwards.
GCCGTCATCGGCGCGGGGCCGGCGGGATTGACATGCGCCGGAGACCTCGCAAAGCTCGGCCACGCGGTCACGATCTTTGAGGCGCTCCATAAACCGGGAGGCGTGCTTGTGTACGGAATTCCGGAGTTCCGTCTTCCGAAGCAGATCGTCGATGCCGAAGTGAGCTTTCTGGAAAAACTGGGCGTTACGATCCAGTGCGATTTTGTCGTCGGAATGACGCGCACCGTCGACGAGCTGATGAATGAGGACGGCTTCGATGCCGTCTTCATCGGGACGGGGGCCGGGCTCCCGTATTTCATGGGGATTCCGGGAGAGAATTTGAACGGAGTCTATTCGGCGAACGAATTTCTGACCCGCGTCAACCTGATGAAAGGGTTTGAATTTCCGAACCACGCGGACACGCCGGTGCCGATGGCGAAACATGTCGCCGTCATCGGCGGCGGGAATACGGCGATGGATTCGGCGCGCACCGCACGCCGGCTGCCGTGGACAGAAAAAGTTTACATCGTTTACCGCCGTTCGAGCGTTGAGATGCCGGCGCGAAAGGAAGAGATCCATCACGGCGAGCAGGAAGGGATCGAGTTCCTGCTTCTTACAAATCCGACCCGCTTCATCGGAAACAACGGATGGCTTGTCGGAATGGAATGCCAGAAGATGGAGCTCGGCGAACCGGACGCCTCCGGAAGACGAAAGCCGGTTCCGGTCGCAGGAAGCGAATTTGTCCTTGACGTCGAAGCGGTGATCGTCGCGACGGGAAACGGCTCGAATCCCCTCATCAATAAGACCACGCCCGGGTTGACGACGAATAAGTACGGCAACATCATCGCCGATGAAACCGGAAAAACTTCGCGCGAAGGAGTCTGGGCCGGCGGCGATATCGTCATCGGCGCGGCAACCGTCATCAAAGCAATGGGCGCAGGGAAGAAAGCCGCCGCGGCGATCCACGAATATGTCCAGTCGAAAAAATAGGACCGTTTATCATTGAATTGCAAAACCCGGCCGCCGATTGCCGGGTTTTTTTATTTGTGAAAGAACAAAAGTTCTTGCTATATTATTTGTGCGTTTTGTCTCACCATCCTTCTTGTGCGATGCCGATGACCCTGTGCGAAATAAATGTTTACCCGATCAAGTCGACGAAAGGGATCTCCCTGCAAAGCGCCCTTGTTGAGCGACGGGGAATTCAATACGATCGCCGGTGGATGGTGGTGGACGATGAGGGGATTTTTCTATCGCAGCGAGACTATCCGCGATTGGCTTTGGTCTCAACAGCGATCAAGAATAGTGCCATTGGAGTATCGGCATCAGGAATGCCGCCGCTCGACATCCCGATGAAACCGGGCTCGAAGAACGCTGTCAAGGTCCAAATTCACGATGACATTACCGAGGGAGTCTCTGCCGGCGAAGAAGCAAGAAAATGGTTCAGCGATTTTCTCGGCGTTTCATGCCGGGTCGTCTTCATGCCGGAGGAGGTCATTCGTCCAGTTGACCCTGATTATGGGAGTGATGGGGATATTGTGAGCTTTGCGGATGCGTTCCCTCTATTGCTTATCTCCGAAACGACGCTCGGCGATTTGAACTCCAGGCTGGCAACTCCCGTCCCGATGAACCGGTTCCGCCCGAATATCGTCATCCAGGGGTGCAATGCCTACGATGAAGACCGATGGGGGAAGATCGGCGTGGGTGAAATGATCTTTGAGGTCGTAAAGCCGTGCGCACGGTGTGTGACACCGACGGTCGACCAGGCGACCGGGGTTCAGGGGAAGGAGCCGCTGGCAACGCTTTCGAACTACAGAAATGCAGGGGGGAAAGTTCTCTTTGGACAAAACATCATTCCGGAAAAAAGCGGGACCCTGCGCGTAGGGGACGCCGTAAAAGTCCTTTCATGGAAAAAACCAGTGTTTCCGGCGGGGAGCATGAAACATTAGCAGCTCCGGTCCGTTGATATGGATACGGGTCGCGACAGCGCATTTTTTCTTCCTCATGAATCACCTCCATAAAACCTGCGTTCTTGCATTTCTCATTGTTCTTGCCATCCCGGTACTCAGAGCGCAAGAGAACAGCGAATTGCCCGCGCCGGCGCATCATACCGAGGGGGGATTCAGGAACACCGATTCATCCTTCCATGAAACTTCGTTCACGAAAATGATGCCGTGGGCCATCGGCAGGCTGGGGGACTGGTTCGCGAAGCCGACCGGTGAAATCCCGCACACCTACAACGACGGCTCCGTCCTCAAACAAAACAAACCGTACACCATCACATGGGTCGGTCACTCCACATGCCTCATCCAATTTGAAGGTCTCAACATCCTTACCGATCCTGTGTGGAGCGACAAAATCGGTCCGGTGGCGTGGGCCGGCGAAACGCGCGTATTACCCCCCGGCATTGCGATGGACAAACTTCCGCCGATCGATATCGTTCTGATCTCTCACAACCATTACGACCATCTCGATGAAGAAACGATTCTGAAACTGTCGAAGAATCCGAACACAAGGTTTTTTGTTCCTCTACGGATACGCGACTGGTTCGAAGACCGGGGGATTTCGAATGTCGAGGAACTGGATTGGTGGGAAGGAGTGACGTATAAGGGGCTGAAGATTATTTGCACGCCGGCGCAGCATTTTTCGGGACGATGGATAAGCGACGGCAATACGACGCTCTGGTGTTCCTGGGTGCTGCTCGGGAAAGGACGAAAGCTGTACTTCGGAGGGGATTCAGGGTACTTCAGCGGCTTCGCAGAGATCGGGAAAAGGTTCGGGCCGTTTGACCTTGCGCTCCTCCCGATCGGGTCGTATGAGCCGAGAGAGCTGATGAAGCCTATTCATATGGACCCGGCCGAAGCAGTGCAAGCGTGTCTCGACCTTCGTGCGAGAAAAATGCTGGCTGTTCACTGGGGAACATTCAAGAAATCCGACGAACCGCTCGAAGAGCCTCCTGAGAAACTTCGCAATGAAGTCGTCAGGCGGCAGCTCCCGCAGGAAAATTTCCTTGTGTTCATGATCGGTGAAACGAGAGAATGGTAGACGCTGCCGTTCGCAGAAATTACAATCCGACAAATTTCCGTAAATTTTTTCCTTCCGTTTCTGAAAGCCGATGCACGTCGCCGGGTTTCAAACCCCCGAGCGTTAATTCGCCGATCGTTGTTCTGATCAATCGTAACGTCGGGTGGCCGACAGCGGCGGTCATCTTTCGAACCTGCCGATTGCGCCCTTCGCGCAGCGTCATTTCGACCCAGGAGGCGGGAATACTTTTTCTCTCGCGTATCGGGGGAGTTCGCGGCGGAACCTGCGGCTCATGTTCGAGAAGACGGACTTCTGCCGGCTTTGTTTTTTCCCCTTGAATGATCACCCCCCCCTTCAGCCGTTCGATGGATTCCTGAGAGGGAATGCCTTCTACCTGCACCAGATAAGTTCTGGGGTGTTCAAATTCGGGCTCCGTCAGCCGATGGTTCACCTCGTTGTCGTTCGTCAGGAGCAGCAAGCCCTCGCTGTCGAGATCGAGACGTCCGACGGAGTACACGTCTCTCGGGAAAGGGCCAAAATCCTTCAGTGTTTTTCTTCCGAGGCTGTCGGTGAATTGGCAGAGTACGTCGTACGGTTTGTAGAGGAGATAGTAAAGTTTTGTATCGCTCAATGAAACGGGCACGGTGAAGGCGAAAATAAAAAGCGATGGAACATTATTTCATTGCGGCGTTGAGAAAAGAAATAAACGGCATCGCCTGCTCAAAAATTTTGGCGACATCCTTCACGAATTGCGCCTTATAGCATTTTTCTTCCTTCCAATCGACTCCGACAAAGAACTGCTTAAGTTTTAACCATTCAGCCATCGGGTGATCGGGCTGATAACCGGCTGGAACTCGCTGCAATTTGTCCCCATCGATCCCCTTGAATGTTCTGACAAAATTTTTATCCTTGACAATCCCGAGAAACTCCTTGGACTGGCCGGCGATTGCTCGCCGGATCTTTTTTAGCTGGTCGCTGTCGGGCATGTAGATTCCGCCCCCGAGAAAGACGCTTCCCGGTTCAATATGAAGATAGAAGCCGGATCCCTCGATCCCTTTGGGCTTTCCGCGTAGGACAAAATGGGCAGCCGCGTGGGTTTTATAGGGAGTTTTGTCTTTGCTGAAGCGGATGTCCCTATAGATCCTGAAGAGCGACCGCTTGGGACTGACATCAAATTCCGGGGCGAATGATTCGAAGTAGGGTTGCAGCGAGGCGATCAGGGACTGCATCGGCAGTTTTACTTCAGATTCGAAATCCTGCTTATGTTTCTCGAACCATTCCCGGTTGTTGTTTTTCTTGAGCTTGTTGAGGAATTCGATCCCTTTTTTGGGAAATCCGATAAATGGCGGAAAATTTTCGGTATCAAGCGGCATTGCTTTCACGGCATTCCTCCGACGTGATTTTGTCTTAGTGATTGTTTTTGATTGCGGAGCGCACGAAACCGTTTGCCTTTTGAAGGCGCTTTCGGGCCTCGCCTTTTGAAACGCCCCCCTTGATCATAACCAAGGCGGTTTTAACTTGCCCGTCTGCCTTTTCAAGATACTTCCCGGCCTCTTCATATCCTATACCCGTTATTGTCATTACAATTCTCTTAGCTCTTTCTCTGAGCTTTTGATTGGTCAGCTGCAGGTCGATCATCATGTTTTCATAGACCTTCCCCATGCTGATCATCGCTGCGGTGGTGATCATGTTCAGGACCAGCTTTTGCGCGGTGCCCGATTTCATCCGTGTCGAGCCCATGATCACCTCAGGACCGACCTCCGGGCAAATGGCCACATCTAATGCCCCGGCCAATTCTTGAAACTCTGGCAGGGAGAGTGTCTTGCGAGGGTTGGTAGTAACATAGATTGTTTTTGCCCTTCTTTTTTTTGCCTGCTTGACCGCGCCGACGACATAGGGAGTTTGGAGGCTCGCAGCTATTCCGCAGACCGTGTCCTTATTGTTGACATGACGTTCGTCGATGTCCTTGGCGCCTCCGTCTTCCTTGTCCTCCGCCCCTTCCTGCGCGCGGAACATTGCCTTCTCGCCCCCGGCGATCATTCCCTGAACCATCTCCGGGTTTGTGCCGAACGTGGGGGGACATTCCACGGCGTCGAGCACTCCGAGCCTGCCGCTGGTTCCGGCTCCGACGTAGATCAATCGTCCCCCCTGCCTGAATGTCTCGACGACGATCTCCACGGCTCGCGCGATCGAAGCGATTTCTTTCTCCACGGCGAGGGCAACCCGCTTATCCTCGTCATTGATGATCTTGAGAATTTCCTGTATCGACCGATTGTCGATATCCATCGATGAGGGGTTTCTCTGCTCGGTGGTTAAATCCAACAAGCGGTCGAAAAGAATTGATCGGGGGGACACAATTTCACCGGTGATAGTTTTCAACGAGAATGAATTTTCTTTCGCTGTTCTGGAGGACGTCGTTTCCGTTCAGGACCAGGTCGGTCGATCTGAATTTGATGCCCGGGTAACGTCTCGCGGTTTTCTCCATCTCGGCGGTCAGGTCTCCCCCCTTTAACGCCACCAGAGCTTGAGCAAACGATACCGTCTCTTTTCCCTGCTTGAACGATATCATATTGGCCGAGCCGGTCACGCTTAAAAAAGGCATTCCCCATTTGACCAGATCTTCCAGGCTGGCCACAGCTCTTGCAATAACGGCATCAAACGAATTGGCGTAACCTCTCCTCGTGTTTATATCCTCGGCCCTGGAGCAAACGACCGACGCATTCGGGAGCTGGAGAGATTGCACCATGTCTTCAACGGCCTTGATCTTCTTGTTGATGGAATCCAGGAGCACAAAGCTTACATCGGGACGAAGAATGCTCAGAGGAATTCCCGGCAGGCCGCCCCCCGTTCCAAGGTCGAGAACTCTGCAGCCGCCGGCAAAATCGACCTTAAAAAGAAATGCGATGGAAAACAGGATATGGTTTGACCAAATCCGATCGACATCTTTGCGCGAGATCAAGTTGACGCCTTGATTCCATCGCTTTAGGAGCTCGACGTAAGCGCCAAGCCTTTGAAACTGTATATCCGTTATTGATAGACCATTCTTCTGTGCGATTGTCCTGAGCCAGATTTCATCCTGTATCGGTTTCGAAATCATTTTCGGTTAGGTTTCACGTGGAACATCTTTACGAGATTATTTCTTTAGGTATACCGAGAGAACGGAAATGTCCGATACCGTGACGCCTGAGATCCTTGATGCTTGGCCGATTGATGCTGGCCTTACTTTCTTAAGCCGCTCCTTCCCCTCGTTGCTTAGGGACTTGACCTTTGCGAAATCGAAATCGTCAGGAATCTCATAGCTCTCAAATTTTTCGAATTTGCTGATTTGATCCAGTTCGCGCTTGATGTACCCTTCGTACTTAATGTCAATTTCAACCTGCTCCTTAACGCCTTTCATGTTGAGTGCTTTCTTTACTTCCTCGCTTTCGATCATCGGTACAATTTCATCAATTGTTATCGATGGCCGTTTAAGGATCTGCGCTAGCTGTTCATGTTCCGCTGCTTCACTCAAGCCATGCTCACTCAGCAGCTTGTTTGCCAACCGGGGAGGGACAAAAGTTTTCTGAATGCAATCCAGGGCAGTACTTATCGCCTTCTCCTTCAAATTCAACTCTTCCACCATGCCATGTGAAACAAGCCCAAGCTTGTGCCCACGGCCCATCAACCTTCTATCGGCATTATCTTGCCGGAGAAGGAGGCGGTGCTCGGCGCGAGATGTGAACATTCTGTACGGCTCATCGGTGGACTTGTTGATGAGATCATCGATCATCACACCAATGTATGCTTCGCTTCTGTTCAAGACAAATGGGGGAAGGTTCTTGACATGAAGCGCGGCATTGATCCCGGCAATCAACCCCTGGCCGGCTGCTTCCTCATAACCGGAAGTGCCATTGATTTGCCCAGCGAAGAAAAGCCCGGAGACCAGTTTCGTCTCCAACGAATGCTTCAGCTGGCTCGGCGGAAAGAAATCGTACTCAACGGCATATCCAGCCCTGAGCATCTCAACATGCTCGAGACCCGAAATCGATTTTAATCCTTCAAACTGAATCTCCTCCGGCAAGCTGGTGGAGAACCCGTTCACATAGACCACGTTGGTTTCGTACCCCTCCGGCTCAAGAAAGATCTGATGACGCTCTCTGTCGGCGAAACGAAAAATCTTGTCTTCGATGGAAGGACAGTAGCGTGGACCGGTTCCCTTGATCTTTCCAGTGAACATGGGAGAACGATCGAAACCTTTCCTAAGAATATCGTGAGTTCCCTTGTTCGTATAGGTAAGGTACATAGGAATCAACTTGTTCGAGATCCTCTCCGTCGAGTAAGAAAATGGCGTCGGAGGGAGGTCGCTCTCCTGCGGTTCGACAAGCGAAAGATCAATGCTGCGGATGTCTATTCTCGGCGGAGTTCCCGTCTTTAGCCTCCCCGAAACAAATCCGAGACGATTCAGGCATTCCGTGACCTGGGTGGCTGGCGGTTCCCCAAACCTCCCCCCCTTCCGATTCTTTAGCCCTGTGTGCATCAGGCCATTAAGGAATGTGCCAGAGGACAGGACAAGTGATCTGCATTCAATGACTCCGAAGACCGAGGTTCTCATAGACCTGAGAATCCCGTCATCAACGTTTATCTCACAAAGCGAATCCTCCAGCAATTCTAGATTTGGCTCTCTTGAAACCCTTTTCTGCGCCTCGGCGGCATACAATTCCCGGTCGTTTTGAGACCTTGGAGACCAGACGGCGGGTCCCTTGGATTTGTTCAACATCTTGAAATTGATTCCTGTTGCGTCCGCAATTTTTCCCATTTCCCCGCCAAGGGCGTCAATTTCGCGCACAATGTGGCCTTTTGCTGTGCCGCCTATAGCTGGATTGCAGGAAAGGCGGCCAATTGAGGCCATTTTTAGGCTGATCAAGAGCGTATTGCAGCCCATCCTGGCAGCAGCCAGCGAGGCTTCGATTCCAGCATGCCCCCCTCCGACAACGATCACATCATAGTATTTTTTGGGCTCTCTTGTCAGCATTGGCTTGTTTCACGTGGAACAATCATTTTCCGATGCAAAATTGGGAAAATATGTTGTTAAGAATGTCGTCCGGAGTTGTCAATCCGATGATCTCACCGAGGGAATTTAGGGCTCCCCGCAGGTCGATTGCGATCAGCTCATTGCCGAGGTTATTCGCGCACGCAGACCTTGCCGAGATCAGGCTATCCCTGGTCGCCTTAAGCAGTTTCCGGTGCCGGTCACTTTGAATTTTAATGCTTGAGGAATTTGAATCGAATTGGTTCAACACCCAGTTCGATAGCTTCTTTTCGAGGCTGTCTATTCCTTCTTTGGTTTTACAGGAAATACTCACAGTTTCGATTTTGTCATAAGCTAATGCGCTGAGCTTCGGACGTCCAACGTCAATTTTATTGATAACAAGTATAATTTTTTCCTTATGCTCTTTTAGGAAGCCAAGAGAGTTTTCAAACTCTGGGTCCGCCGGAGAAGACGAGTCGATGAGGTACAGAATCAGATCGGCGGAGTTGATCTGATCATTGCTTCTCTTGACTCCCTCTCGTTCGATCACATCCGTTGTCAGCCGTAGTCCGGCGGTATCAACAAGCCTGAAAGCAATTCCATCGATCAGCACTGTCTCCTCAATCACGTCTCTCGTGGTCCCGGGGATGTCGCTAACGATAGCGCGGCTTTCCTGCAAGAGGACATTCAGGAGGCTGGACTTACCGACATTCGGGCTTCCGGCGAGAACGACCTTAACACCGTCACGAATGAGCTTGCCGGAGTTATAGGATCGAATAAGATTTTCTAATTCCGTTATTACTATATCGAAAAATGAAATCGTCTTTTGCCTGTCCGACAGCCCGATTCCCTCTTCGGCAAAATCCAGCTCAAGTTCCAGCAAGGAGCACAAGTCCACGACCTTTTGCCGGAGGTCGTTGATAGCGGCAGACAGCCGGCCGCTCAACTGCTCGAGCGATGCTTTGTGTGCCAGGGCAGTCTTGGAATGGATCAGGTCGGCCACCGCTTCGGCCTGCATCAGGTCCATCTTGCCGTTTAAGAACGCTCTGTGGGTGAACTCTCCCGGATCGGCCATCCTTGCGCCGCTCCCAATAACGGTCTCAAGAATTTTTCTTGAAACGTAATAACTTCCGTGGCAGCTTATTTCCACGATGTCCTCGCCGGTGTACGAGCGGGGACGTCTGAAAACTGAGACAAGAACGTCGTCGACAAGCCCGTCGTTCGGGTGCACCACCCTTCCATGGTGAACCGTATGCGAAGGGGCATCAAAAAGAGATATAGTCCCCTGAAAAACCCTCTCCACGGTCTCTATCGCGGCGGAACCGCTCACCCTGATCATAGAGATACCCGCCTCCCCCAGCGGAGTGGCGATCGCTGCAATAGTATCGTTTCTTTCTCTAAGCATGGCAATTCAACACCAAATATAGACGTTTTTTTGAGATAAACAATTAGGCAAAACTCGTTCTAAACCCAAAAAACAGAAGATTTTACTTGACAAAAGCTAATAAATTTATATCTTTTTATAGTGCAACGGATTGGATGAATCGTCATCCTCAGACAGCCGGTTATGTCAAGACGAACTAATAAAAATACGAATTTGATCGCTAGCGGTTCGAGGTTCGAAGCGCATTTGCTCGTCGTATCCCCCCTCTTCGTCGCTGTAGCCGGCATCATTATTATTTTGGGAATTCTACCGGGTATTCTAAGCCTAACGATTGCAGGCTGAGACAGACCGGAGGTTACCCAAACACACCAGCGAAAATTTCCAAAGTTAGACCCTAAAAAAAACGTAACCTCCGGAGGAAAACAGAAACTCCTTTGGATTTGCTGTACACATTTTCGCACATCATTCACAAAACCTGAGAACGGTTATGGCACAACAAAAAGAAACGGCCGCCCCCCTTCCCGCAAAATTAATGACGGGAGCTGAAATTTTTGTCCGCTCCTTAATTGAGGAGGGAGTCGAAATTGTCTTCGGATATCCTGGCGGTGCGGTCATCGGCATCTACGATGCTTTGCACGACATTTCTGATATCAAGCACATTTTGACCCGGCACGAGCAGGGGGCTGTACACGCCGCCGAAGGGTACGCGAAGGCAAGCGGTAAGCCCGGGGTGGCTCTCGTAACGTCGGGTCCCGGTGCGACGAATACCGTCACCGGTATTGCGGATGCCTACATGGACTCGGTGCCGATCATCGTTTTTACCGGTCAGGTCGCGCTTAAATTGATAGGAAACGACGCCTTCCAGGAAGCCGACATTGTCGGCATCACACGTCCTATCACGAAGCATAACTACCTCGTCCGCGATGTCAAGGAACTGGCGGCGACCATTAAAGAGGCGTTCTATGTTGCCACAACCGGCCGGCCGGGGCCGGTCCTCGTCGATCTGCCGAAGGATGTCATGGCGAGCAAGACCCATTTCGACTATCCGAAAAAGGTTTCACTCCGCTCATACAATCCGCACGTCGAAGGGCATATGAAGCAGCTTGAAAAAGCAGCGGCGCTCATCGCACGGTCGAAGCGGCCGGTGCTCTATGTCGGCGGCGGCGCGATTCTTTCGAACGCGTCCGATGAACTGAAGAGTTTTGCACGCAAGGCGCGGATCCCAGTGACGACGACACTCCACGGTCTCGGATCGTACCCCGAGAACGACGAACTCTCGATGGGAATGCTGGGCATGCACGGAACCTGGTACTCGAACACCGCGGTCCATTACTGCGACCTGCTGATCGCTGTCGGCGCCCGGTTCGACGACCGCGTTACCGGGAATCCTGACGCGTTCGCCGCCGAAGCGAAGAAGATCCATATCGACATCGATCCGACGGCGATCAGCAAGAACGTGAAAGTTGATGTCCCGATCGTCGGCGACGTGAAGAAGGTTTTGCAAAAATTGGGGCAGATGGTCGAGCCGCTTGACACGCGGGATTGGCTTCAGACGATCAAGCAATGGAAGGCCGAGCACCCGCTCCGCTACCGGAACGGAAAATTGATCCGCATGCAGTACGTCATTCAAAAGATCGGCGAAATCACCGACGGCAACGCGGTCATGATCAGCGACGTTGGCCAGCACCAGATGTGGACGGCGCAGTTCTTCAAGTATATCCACCCGCGAACGCACATCACCTCGGGGGGGTTGGGGACGATGGGATTTTCGCTCCCTGCTGCGATGGGGGCGGCGTTCGCGCGTAAAGATCTGCCGATCATTTCGGTGAGCGGGGACGGAGGCATCCAGATGAACATCCAGGAGATGGCAACGTGCGTTGAGCATAAGGTCCCGGTAAAGATCTTCATTCTCAATAACGGCTATCTGGGAATGGTGCGGCAGTGGCAAGAGCTGTTCTGGCGGAAGCGCTATTCGCACGTCGCGATGTACGGGCCCGATTTCGTGAAGCTCGCCGAGGCCTACGGCTGCCCCGGATACCGTGCGACGAACACCGGCGAGGTTGAGGATGTCATTCGCAAGGCCCTTTCGATAAAAGACGGGCCGGTGATCGTGGAGTTCAAAGTCGTTCCGGAAGACAACGTCTATCCGATGATCCCCGCCGGTCAGACCTACAACGAGATCATCGACGTCCCGGATGAAGAACTGTCGAATGTCAACGGAGAAGAGGCCGAGTCGGAGGAACTCATCACGCTGGTTAAAGGATAATGATCATGACACTTGTCGCTGAAAAAGAGGAAACGGCCGCACCCGAAGCCCGAAAGCATACGATCTCTCTTCTCGTCGAGAATAAGTTCGGAGCCTTCAACCGCATCGCGGGATTGTTCTCTGCGAAAGGATACAATATCGACAGCCTGACCGTCGGTCCGACTGAGGACGATTCGGTTTCGCGGATGACGATCGTAACGCAAGGGGACGACAACATCATCGAGCAGATCATCAAACAGCTCAACAAGCTCATCGACACGCTGAAGGTCATCGACTTGACGTACGAGAGCTACGTCGAACGCGATCTTGCGCTCATCAAGGTACAGACGACGCCCGAAACGCGGTCAGAGATCATGCAGATCGCGGAAATTTTCCGGGCAAAAATAATCGATATCAGTCCAAAGACAGTCACCGTTGAAGCTGTTGGGAGCCAGCAGAAGATCGATGCGATCATCAAAATGCTGAAACCCTTCGTCATCAAAGAGATGGCGCGCACCGGGAGAGTTGCTTTGAAACGTGAATTCCAAGGAGAAGTAGATTGAAGAAACCCTCGGACGAAACAGACCTCCGCAAAGACTTTCCGTTATACGATCCTCGCTTCGAGCACGACGCGTGCGGCACGGGGTTCGTTGCGGATATTTCCGGCGCGAAGAGCAACAAGATCCTCAAGCGGGCATTGAAGGCCGCCTGCAACGTCACACACCGCGGAGCCGTCGATGCGGACGCGCAGACGGGGGACGGGTCCGGGATCCTGACGCAGCTTCCTGCAAAATTCTTCTTCTCCGCGGTTCCGGAGCTGTCCTCGCAAATAAAAAGCGAGTCCGAGCTTGCGGTCGGAATGTTGTTCATGCCGCACACAACAGAGCATTCGTTCACGCCGTGCAAAACGATCGTCGAATCGGTCATTGAAAAACGGGAGCTCCGATTCCTGGGCTGGCGCATCGTGCCGACCGATTCTTCATACCTTGGCGACAAGGCCGCGGCAACACAGCCGAACATCCGTCAAATTCTGATCGGAAAACCGCAGCACCTGAACGCCGCGGAATTTGAGCGGGCGCTCTATATTACCCGGCGGGAGATAGAGCGGGAGATGAAGAAAGCGTCCATCGACAACTTTTACGCATCCTCGTTCTCAAGCCGGACCATCGTCTATAAAGGGCTGATTACCCCGCTGGCGCTCGACAGGTTTTACCTCGACCTGCAGTCCCCCGAGTACGAAACGGCGCTCGCGATCTTCCACCAGCGCTTCAGCACGAACACGTTTCCGCGGTGGGAGCTCGCACATCCGTTCCGCATGCTCGGACACAACGGCGAGATCAACACGATCCAGGGGAACAGAAACTGGACGAGGGCGCGCGAGGCCGAACTGGAATCGCCGTTCTGGAGGGACGACGTCGAATTCCTGAAGCCGATTCTCCAGCCGAATGCGAGCGACTCGGCGAACGTCGACAACGCTCTCGAAGCGCTGACGTTATCCGGAAGAGGAATACTTCATTCGATGCTGATGCTGGTCCCCGAGGCCTGGAGTTCCTCGCACCGGGTGGACCCTGCGGTCCGCGCATTCTTCGAATACCACGAGTGCTTCAGCGAGCCGTGGGATGGACCGGCCGCACTGATCTTCAGCGACGGCGTGACCGTCGCGGCATCGCTCGACCGCAACGGACTCCGTCCGTGCCGCTACAAGATTACGAGCGACGGATTGATCGTTGTCGGCTCCGAGGTCGGTCCCGTCGACATGGACGATGCGACCGTTGTGAAGAAGGGGAGGCTTGGACCCGGACAGATGATCGCGGTCGACACGGAGCGGGGTGTGCTGCTGAAGGACCTCGATATCAAGCGCGAACTCGCGGCCGAGCGGCCGTACGCAAAATGGGTGTCGGAAAATCTTGTGCGGATGCAGGAACATGTCCATCCGGCGCTTTCATCGAAAGTGCAGCTGACGCCCGAAGAAATTCTCCGCCTGCAGCTCTGCTTCGGCTACAGTTACGAAGAGCTCGGGCTCATTTTTCCGCCGATGATCGAGGAAGGGAAGGAGCCGGTCGGTTCGATGGGGGACGACGCGCCGCTCGCCGTTCTTTCGCGCCAGCCGAAATTGCTCTCTTCTTACTTCAAACAGCAATTCGCCCAGGTGACGAACCCGCCGATCGATCCGATCAGGGAAAAATTGGTGATGTCGCTGACGGGCAAACTCGGGCTCCGGCGAAACTGGTTCGGAGAGACGCCCGAGCATGCAAAGCAAGTTCAGATCAACAGTCCGTTCTTGTTCGACTATGAACTCGAGGCGCTCCGTTCGCTCGAAGACGAAGCGTTTCAGTCCGTAACCCTCACAACGCTGTTCCCGCTTTCAGAGGGATTGACCGGTGCGGAAAAAAGACTGGAAGAATTGTGCGCCGAAGCAGAGCGCGCCGCCGACGAAGGGAAATACCTTGTCGTGCTGAGCGACCGAGGGGTTGATGAAAAAAATGTTCCCCTCCCGATGCTGCTTGCGACCGGCGCGGTTCACAATCACCTGATCAGGAAGAACAAGCGTTTACGATTAAGCGTCGTGACCGAGACCGCCGAGCCGAGGGACATCCACCATTTCGCGACGCTCATCGGGTACGGCGTGAATGCGATCAACCCCTACCTCGCGTTGGAAACGATCCGCCGCCTCGTCGATGTCCGCGCCGACAAATCGCTCACGCTTGAAACGGCGTTCAAGAATTTCAAGGTTGCGGTCGAAAGCGGCATCCTGAAGATCATGTCGAAGATGGGAATCTCCCTGCTGGGAAGCTATCGCGGTGCTCAAATTTTCGAGGCGATCGGCGTCGGCAAGGAAGTGATCGATGCATACTTCACCAATACCCCTTCGCGGATCGGCGGCATCGGATTGAAAGAGATCATCGGCGAGGCGCTGACCCGGCATGCATCGGCCTACGGTCAGCCGGACGCGAAACTGACCGATCAGGGGATCTACCGCTTTAAGAAGACCGGCGAGCTGCACGCCTGGTCTCCGGATGCGCTGCGCGCAATGCAGCTGCTGAGAAAATCGGGAAGCCAGGAAGATTACAAACATCTCTCCCGCGCATTGAACGAGCACGATCCGGTTGCGCTGAAAGATCTGATGGCGTTCAAGTCGGGGAAACAGCCGATACCGTTGAGAGACGTAGAGCCTGCCGAAGACATCATGAAGCGATTCACCACGGCGGCGATGTCGCTCGGCTCCCTGTCTCCGGAAGCGCATGAGACCATCGCGATCGCGATGAACCGCATCGGGGGCAAGAGCAACACCGGGGAGGGCGGAGAAGATCCGTCCCGGTTCCGCGTCCGTCCCAACGGCGATTCTGCAAACAGCGCCATCAAACAAATTGCATCGGCGCGTTTCGGAGTGACGGCCGAATATCTTGTGAATGCAAAAGAAATCGAGATCAAGATGGCGCAGGGGTCGAAGCCGGGAGAAGGGGGGCAGCTTCCCGGACACAAAGTATCCGAATTGATCGCGCGGCTGCGGCGCGCGACGCCCGGCGTCCAATTGATCTCGCCCCCCCCGCACCACGACATTTATAGTATAGAAGACCTTGCGCAGCTGATCTACGATCTGAAGCAGGTCAACCCGCGCGCTAAGATCTGCGTGAAGCTTGTTTCGGAAGCCGGCGTCGGAACCATCGCAGCCGGCGTTGCGAAAGCTCATGCGGATGTCATCCTTATCAGCGGTCATGAAGGGGGAACGGGCGCATCGCCATTGAGTTCGGTGAAGAATTGCGGCAGCAGCTGGGAACTCGGCGTCGCCGAAGCCCAGCAGGTCCTCGTGCTGAACGGTCTGCGAAGCCGCGTCACGCTGCGGACCGACGGCGGGATGAAAACAGGGCGGGATATTGTGATCGGAGCGATGCTTGGCGCAGAACAATTTAATTTCGGCACGGCGACACTGATCGCGATCGGCTGCCGGTACGTGCGTCAATGCCATCTCAACACCTGCCCGGTCGGCATCGCGACGCAGGACGAGCAGCTCCGCACCCGCTTCGACGGCAAACCGGAAATGCTGATCAATTATTTTACGGCCGTGGCGAACGAAGTGCGGGAGATCCTGGCGTCACTCGGTTTCACGTCCGTCAACGAGGTCATCGGACGTACCGATCTGCTCACCCAGGTGAAGGTGGAGAATCATCCCAAGGCGAATACGGTCGACCTTTCCGCAATCCTCTCCCCGCGCGATACGCGAAGCAAACAACGCCAGCGGATCGAGCCCCGCAAGGAGAAATCCGACTCGCCTCTCGACGATACCATCCTTCTCGACGTAAAGGAATCGATCCGGGAGAAGAGTTCGGTCGTTAAGAATTACAAGATCAACAACACCAACCGTTCGGTCGGCACCAAGCTTGCCGGCGAGCTTGCGTACCTTTACGGGGACAAAGGATTGCCGGACGGGACGATCGAGCTCCGGTTCAACGGAAGCGCCGGTCAAAGCTTCGGCGCGTTCCTTGTGAACGGCATCCGGATGATCCTCGTCGGCGAAGCGAACGATTATGTCGGCAAAGGGATGTGCGGCGGGGAAATCACGATCATGCCCCCGTTCGGCAGGGCAACGGCAGCGCAGGACGTCATCATCGGTAATACCGTGTTGTACGGTGCCACGGGCGGCTCGCTCTATGCCAGCGGACGGGCTGGCGAGCGCTTCTGCGTGCGCAACAGCGGGGCGCTGGCGGTGGTTGAGGGAGTGGGCGATCACGGCTGCGAATACATGACGAACGGCACCGTCGTCGTCCTCGGCAGCACGGGGAAGAATTTCGGCGCCGGGATGACCGGAGGGGTTGCGTACGTCTTCGATGCCGACGGAAATTTCAAAGAGCGGTACAACAAACAGCTGATCGGCATCAGCCGTCTGGACAACGAGAAGGACATAAAATTTTTGCAGGCGACGATTTATCGCCATCTGGAGCAGACCGACAGCCAGCGAGCGCGTGAAATTTTGAACGGCTGGCAGGAATATTCCTACATGTTCTGGAAGGTGACGCCGTTCTCGAGCCAGCAGAAAATTTCCGAAGTGAACAAAGCGCTTGATGTATCAAAAGACCAGGATGTGGAAGCAACACTAGAACAGAAAAAATAAGGAAAAGGCAGCTACCTATGGCAACAATAAATTTCGGCGGAGTCAAAGAAGAAGTCGTTACCCGGGAAGAATTTCCGCTTTCAAAAGCAAAAGAAGTCTTGAAGAACGAAGTCGTCGCAATTCTCGGCTACGGTCCGCAGGGGTACGGACAATCGCTGAACATGCGCGATGCGGGCATCAATGTTGTCGTCGGCCAGCGGAAAGGGGGCAAGGGGTGGGACGACGCGTTGAAGGACGGCTGGGTGGAAGGGAAGAACCTTTTTTCGAAGATCGAAGAGGCCGTCGACAAAGCCACGATCATTCAATATCTCCTTTCCGACGCAGGGCAGAAAGAGCAGTGGCCGATCGTCAAGAAGCATCTGAAAAAGGGACAGGCGCTCTATTTTTCTCACGGCTTCTCGATCGTCTTTAAGGATCAGACGAACGTCATTCCGCCGTCCGACGTCGACGTGGTGCTTGTCGCGCCGAAGGGCTCGGGGAGAACTGTCCGCTCCAACTATCTTGCCGGAAGCGGCATCAACGCGAGCTTTGCCGTCTATCAGGATGCGACGGGGCACGCGCGCGAACGCGCGATTGCCTGCGGGATCGCCATCGGATCGGGTTATTTGTTCCCGACGACGTTCGAGAAGGAAGTGATCAGCGACCTCACGGGAGAGCGGGGCGTGTTGATGGGAGCGATCGCGGGAATTATGAAGGCACAGTACGACGTGCTTCGCGCGATGGGGCACACGCCGAGCGAAGCGTTCAACGAGACGGTCGAAGAAGCGACGCAGAGTCTGTATCCTCTCGTCGGCGCTCATGGGATGGACTGGATGTTCGCCGCATGCAGCACCACGGCTCAACGGGGAGCTCTCGATTGGTCGAAGAAATTCGAAGCGGTCAACAAACCACTGTTCGAGCTTTTATACCGGGATGTGCAACAAGGAGTCGAAACACGGAGAGTCCTTGAAACGTGCGGCGCTCCTGATTACCGCGAGAAGCTGACGAAGGAATTGGACGAGTGGAAGAACTCCGAAATGTGGAAAACCGGCGACGCCGTGCGAAGCCTGAGGCCGGAAAACTGGAAGAAGGGCAATTAGAAGCTATCTCAAAAATATGTCACTTCATCCTTCCCGACGGGCTTGCGACCCGCAGGGGCGTTGACGATGCTCTCTCCAGCTCTTCGAGTGGGATCGCTTACTCCCCGAAGGGGTCCTTTGGGGAGCAAGTGAGCGGAGCGAACGCGTCGAAGGGTCAATCTCATCTTATTTTTGAGATAGCTTCTCGTAATCAAGAATCAGAAATTAAAAACCTTATTACGGGAAGAAATTTTTAGATCATAAATTTTCAATTTTTCATCCTTCATCTTTAATTTTCTTTTCCGGGGCTTATCATGAATCAGAAGATCTTCACATACGACACGACCCTTCGCGATGGGACGCAGGGGGAAGAAGTGGCATTCTCCGCCGACGACAAGGTGAAGATCGCGAAGCGGCTTGATGCGTTCGGTATCGACTATATCGAAGGAGGCTGGCCGGGATCGAACCCGAAGGATATGGAGTTCTTTGAGCTGGCGAAGAAGGTTCGTTTCGCACATGCAAAGCTCGCCGCGTTCGGCAGCACGCGCCGCGCAAAGAACCCGGTGCATGAAGATGCCAATATCAAAGCGCTCCTCGATGCTCAAACGCCCGTCGTGACGATCTTCGGAAAAACTTGGCTCCTTCACGTGAAAGCCGCTCTCCAAATTTCCGATGTCGAGAACCTGGAGATCATCGAAGATACCGTCCGCTATCTCAAAAAGAACGGCAAAGAGATCGTCTACGACGCCGAGCATTTTTTTGACGGATATAAATCGGACAAAGGATACGCTCTCAAAACGCTGAACGCTGCCGAGAAGGCCGGCGCGGACGTGATCGTCCTCTGCGATACCAACGGCGGAACGCTTCCCGATGAACTTTCTTCCATCGTGCGGGAAGTGAAAGCCAAGGTGAAGTGTCCTCTCGGCATCCATACCCATAACGATTCGGAAGTTGCCGTTGCGAACACCATCGCCGCAATTCAGAACGGGTGCGTGCATGTGCAAGGGACAATCAACGGCTACGGCGAGCGGTGCGGCAATGCAAACCTCTGTTCGATCATTCCGAATTTGCAGTTGAAACTGCAGTATCGTTGCGTTGAAGATGAACAATTGAAAACACTGACGGAACTGTCGCATTACATCAGCGAGCTCGCAAACCTGACACACAGAAAAAGTCTTGCCTACGTCGGTGAGAGCGCCTTTGCGCATAAAGGGGGAGTGCATGTCAGCGCCGTGATGAAAACTCCGGAAACGTATGAGCATACGAAGCCGGAAAATGTCGGCAACGTCCGCCGCGTACTTGTCTCCGACCTGTCGGGACGGAGCAACGTTCTCTACAAGGCAAAGGAGCTCGGGATCGACATCGACGACAAGTCGCCGACCGTGCAGCACATCGTCGACGATCTCAAAGAGATGGAACATTACGGCTACCAGTACGAAGATGCCGAAGGGTCGTTCGAGCTCCTCGTAAAAAAAAGGACGAAAGAGTTCAAGGAATTCTTCGAGCTGGAAGGGTTCAAGGTCATTATTCACAAGGAATCATACGAAGCCCAGCCGCACTCGGAGGCTATCATCAAAGTGCGCGTGGGAGATAAGTCCGAACTTGCCGCTGCCGAGGGAAACGGGCCCGTGAACGCCCTGGACCAGGCTTTGCGGAAAGCGCTCGGGCGCTTCTATCCGCAACTGTCTCAGATCAAGCTCACCGACTACAAAGTGCGGGTGCTCGACAGCAAAAGCGCTACGGCGGCGAAGGTTCGCGTTCTGATCGAAACACAGAACGGCAGCGCTTCGTGGAACACGGTCGGCGTTTCGCCGGATGTCATCGAAGCAAGCTGGAAGGCGCTCGTCGACAGTTTGAGTTTTCATTTGTTGAAAAGTGAGAGATAAATTTTGATGTATAATTCGGGTTCATTCATTGAAATCCAGAACAGGAAACAGACAGCATGATCATCGTCATGAAACCCGGCGCGACGAAGGCCGAGTTCAACCACATTATTGAAAAAGTCAAGGAGTTCGGTTTTCAGCCGCATCCTATCGTAGGAACGGAACGAACGGTTATCGGGTGCATCGGCGACGAACGCGGGAAGACACGGCTGCAGTCGCTTGAAGTCGCTCCGGGCGTCGAAAGCGTGATGCCGATTTTGAAACCGTTCAAGCTCGCCAGCAAGGAGATGCGGAAGGAGAAAACGGTCGTCAAGGTGGGAAAGTATTCGGTCGGCGGTCCGCAGTTTGTGGTGATGGCGGGACCCTGCTCGGTCGAAACGCGGGAGCAGATTCTCAAGAGCGCCGAGGTGGTCAAGAAAGCCGGGGCGCAGGTGCTTCGCGGCGGCGCGTTCAAGCCGCGGACCTCGCCGTACAGTTTTCAAGGGTTGGAAGAAGAAGGATTGAAGCTCCTCGCTGAGGCGCGCGAGAAAACCGGAATGCCGTTCGTCACCGAGGTGATTACGCCGACGGACGTTCCGCTCGTGACGGAATACGCCGACATGCTGCAGATCGGCGCGCGCAACATGCAGAATTTCGCCCTGCTCAAAGAGGTCGGACGCATCAGGAAACCGGTCCTCCTGAAACGGGGTATGTCAAGCACGGTGAAGGAATTGCTGATGTCCGCGGAGTATATCATGTCGCAGGGAAATTATAACGTTGTCCTGTGCGAGCGGGGGATCCGGACGTTCGAGGACTACACACGCAATACGTGCGACCTCTCCGCCGTTCCCGCGCTGAAAGAACTGAGCCACTTGCCGGTGATCGTCGACCCGAGCCATGGAACGGGCGTGAGAAGTCTCATTCATCCGGTTTCGAAAGCGGCGGTCGCCGTCGGCGCGGACGGCTTGATCATTGAAGTACACCCAAATCCCGAAGAAGCATACTCTGACGGAGCGCAATCATTGATGCCGAAACAATTTGAAAAATTAATGGAAGACGTGAAGAAATATTTGCCGCTGGAGGGAAAGCATTTGTAGTTTAAAAGCAGAAGACAGGAGACAGAATACAGAAAGCAGTGAGCAGTAAGCAATAAACAGTAACAGAATGTCAGATTGTTTGTCTCCTGTCTCCTGTATTCTACTTATCATTTTCCACACTCTCGACAGTACACACAGAGGATACTATGAACAACAGAGTCTACATATTCGACACGACATTACGCGACGGCGAGCAGTCTCCCGGCTGCAGCATGAATTTTGAAGAAAAGATCCGCATGGCACGCCAACTTGAGCGATTACAAGTTGATGTCATCGAAGCGGGATTTCCTGTCGCCTCCGAAGGTGACTTCGAATCGGTACGGGAAATTGCCAAGCAGGTACGCGGCTGTTCGGTAGCAGCTTTGAGCAGAGCGACCACCGCCGATATCGACCGCGCCTGGCAGGCGATTCAGCACGCCGCAAGACCCCGCATCCACACTTTCATCGCAACCTCGGACATCCACCTTACCTACAAGCTTAAAAAAACCCGCGAGCAGGTTCTCGAAGATGCAGTAAATGCGGTCCGCCGCGCGAAATCGTACTGCGAGGACGTTGAATTTTCCTGCGAGGACGGTTCGCGCACGGACATCAATTATATCTGCCAGGTTCTTGAAGCGGTGATCGCCGAGGGGGCAACGGTCGTTAACATCCCCGACACGGTTGGGTACGCGATTCCCGATGAATACGGAAAAATGATCCGGACGATCATCGAGCGTGTGCCGAACATCGGCAAGGCGACCGTCAGCGTCCATTGCCACGACGACCTCGGTCTTGCCGTCGCCAACTCGCTTTCGGGAGTGCTCAACGGTGCGCGCCAGGTGGAATGTACGATCAACGGGATCGGCGAGAGAGCGGGCAACGCCTCGCTGGAAGAGATCGCGATGGCGATCCGTACGCGCCATGAGAAGATGGGCGTCCAAACGAATATCAATACGGAAGAGATTTTCAAGGCCAGCCGGCTCCTTACGACCCTCACCGGCATGCATATCCAGCGCAATAAAGCAGTGGTCGGCGAAAATGCCTTCGCGCACGAAGCGGGAATTCATCAAGACGGAATGCTGAAAAATTCCATCACCTACGAGATCATGACGCCTCAGAGCGTCGGCATCAAGCACAGCACGCTGGTGCTCGGCAAGCACTCGGGGCGCCATGCGTTGAAGCAGCGTTACATCGAACTCGGCTACGACTTGACGCAGGAGGAGCTTGACGATGTCTATAAGCTCTTCACGAAAATCGCCGACGAGAAGAAGGAGATCTTTGACGACGATCTCATCGCGATACTGCAGGACGAAATTTCTTCGATGAAATCCCTCTATACACTGGAGAACCTCCAGGTTACGAGCGGACTTAACGTCGTTCCGACGGCGATGGTAGGACTGAAGCGTAACGATGAAACGCTGCAGGACTCCGCGACCGGCGACGGTCCGGTCGACGCAGCGTACCGCGCGATCGAGCGGATCACCGGCATCAGCGGTCAATTGCTCGATTACTCGATCAAATCGGTCTCGTGGGGACACGACGCGATCGGCGAGGTCTTTGTGAAGATCGCGATCGACGGTTTTGTCTTCAACGGACGCTCAGCGAGCACCGACGTGATCACAGGAAGCGTAAAGGCGTATCTCAATGCCATCAACCATGCGGCGACGGCACGCTTCCGGCGGCAGCAGAATGCAGAGATGAAAGCGGAATCGGCAGCGGTTTGACAGCCAACAATCAACAATGAACAATGAACAAAATATAGGAAGGGCACGGCGACAGTCATGATAATTGTTGATTGTTAGCTGTTCATTGATACCATGGGCATGACGATTACAGAGAAGATTCTTGCAAAACACTCGGGGAAAAGGGAAGCGCACCCCGGAGACAACGTGTGGGTCGATGTCGACGTGCTGATGACGCACGACGTCTGCGGACCGGGTACCTTCGGGATCTTCAAACGGGAATTCGGCGCCGGTGCGAAGGTCTGGGACCGGGAGAAAGTTGTTGTGATCCCCGACCATTATATTTTCACCGCCGACACCCATGCGCACCGGAACGTCGACATCCTCCGCGATTTTGTGAAGGAGCAGAACCTTCCGCATTTCTTCGACGTTCATACTCCCCGCTATAAAGGGGTCTGTCACATCGCGATGCCCGAGGAAGGATTCACGCGCCCGGGAGAAGTCCTGTTCGGGACCGATTCTCACACCTGCACTGCCGGAGCGTTCGGGGAATTTGCGACCGGCATCGGCAACACCGATGCGGCGTTCATTCTCGGCACCGGAAAATTATGGGTGAAAGTTCCGGAAACGATGAAGTTCATTTTCGAAGGAGAGCTTCCGCCGTACCTGATGGCGAAGGACCTGATCCTTGCCGTGATCGGAAAGATCGGCGTCGACGGTGCAACGTACCGCGCAATGGATTTCGCCGGCGACACGATCGACCGGATGGATATGGAAGCGCGGATGACCCTGTGCAACATGGTGATCGAGGCCGGCGGGAAAAACGGCGTGTGCGCTCCCGACAAGACGACGACGGATTTCGTCAGCGCCCGCTCGAAAGTGAAATTCGAGACCGTCTTCAACGACGGCGATGCGAAGTTCCACAGCATCCACAAATTCAACGTTAAAGAGATCGAACCGCTTGTCGCCAAACCGCATTCGCCCGACAATAAGGCGAAGGTGAGCGAGGTGGCGGGAACAAAGCTCGACCGCGCCTACATCGGGTCGTGCACCGGAGGGAGGATCACCGATTTCATCGCGGCGGCTGAAACGATGTACGGCGAGAAGGTCAAGATCGATACGTTCATCGTCCCGGCGACGACCGAGGTTGCCCGTTTGATGAAGGCGACCAAAGTGAAGGACAAGACCGTCTGGCAGGTGCTTGAAGACGCGGGATGCAGGATCGGCGACGCATCGTGCGCCGCATGTCTCGGCGGACCGTCCGATACCTTCGGCCGGTTGAACGGCGTCGAGGTCTGCATCTCCTCGACGAACAGAAATTTTCCGGGAAGGATGGGCTCGAAGAAATCGCAGGTCTATCTGGCCTCGCCGTATACCGTTGCGGCCTCTGCGCTTACGGGCGTCATCACGCACCCGAAGCAATTCTTCAACTGATGGATCGTGGATGACCGTTGTGCTGTAGGCGGAACCTTACATAGGCTGGACAGCGGAATTATTCATACTCAGGCTGACGTACGCCTGAGTTTTGTTTTTCATTTTCTCCCGTTCATTTTTAATTTTCACGGCGCTTTGTCCCTATGTCGCCCCGACCAGAGCAAGGTCAAAATTAAAAATGCAAAGGGTAACATTAAAGTACTGGATTCCAAATTCATCCGTTTTGATCTTTCACCTTAATTTTTCCTTTTTCCCTTTTAATTCTTAATTATCTCATCGTTCATCCCGTACATCTGTCTAAACGATCATGCCTCGCCGCATCACTAAACAACAGGACGAACCTCTCCGGAAGAATATCCGGCTGCTCGGCAACCTGCTCGGCCAGGTGATTGAAGAGCAGGAGGGCCGCCGTCTGTTCGAGCTGGAAGAGCAGATCAGGCAGACGTCAAAGCAGCTCCGCCAGCGGTACGATCCGTCGCACCAGCAGACGATGCGGCGGCTGATCGGCGCAATGGATCCGTCCGACATGGCAAAGGTTGTGAGGGCGTTCGCCGCATATT
The DNA here is from genome assembly GCA_035506275.1 of Bacteroidota bacterium. NCBI lineage: Bacteria > Pseudomonadati > Bacteroidota > Bacteroidota bacterium. Next base: position 54,094 of record DATJPT010000007.1, on the reverse strand, counting down.
TCCAGCTCACCAACACTGCAGAACAGCATTACCGCATTCAGCGGCAGCGGAGTTATTTGCTGCAGCATCCCGGGAGCGGGTATCCCGGCTCCTCGCAGGACACATTCGAGAAATTGAAAAAGCTCGGCGTAAAGGAAGATGACATCGCGGCGCTTTTTTCACGCCTCTCGATCATGCCGGTCTTTACTGCTCACCCCACCGAAGCGGCACGGAGGACAATCCTCGAAAAGCACTCGCGGATATGGAAGCTGCTCGAAGAATTTGACCACAACAACGCGACCGCCGCCGAACGATCAGCGCTGGAACACGAGATCAAACGGCACATCACGAGCCTCTGGCAGACGGAAGAAACGCGCTCGTACAATATTTCCGTTCTCGATGAGGTGTACAACGGGCTTTATTATTTCCGCAACGTGCTGTATAGAACGATCCCCAAATTTTACCGGGATCTCGAGCGCGCTGCAGCGGCGGTCTATCCGCAATGGAACTCCCCCATTCCGTCGTTCATCAGGTTCGGCTCGTGGATCGGAGGGGACCGGGACGGCAACCCGTTCGTTTCCGCGGACGCAACATGGAAGACCCTGCAGCGGCAGGCGAAAACGATTCTTGAATTGCACCTGCATGCCGTCGACGAACTTTTCGTCGAGTCGAGCGAGTCGTCGAAGGTCGTCGGCGGGAGCGAGGAGTTGCTCCAGTCCATACGCAGCGACAAAGCGATGCTGGAGAAACCTGCCCAGGTGCGCAACGACGATGAAGTCTACCGGGTGAAGCTTGCGTACATTTACCGCCGCCTGCAGTTCAGGATCGACTACACCGACGGAGACGCCTCCCACGCGGAGTTGATGTATCATTCCTCATCCGAGCTTCTTGACGACCTTCACATCCTCGACAGGAGTTTGCGCGCACACAAAGGGGAACTTCAGGCGAATGGATTGTTGAAAGATCTCATCCGCAACGTTGAGACGTTCGGTTTCCATCTGGCGACGCTCGATATCCGGCAGCATCGGAGCGTCCACACCGAAACCATCGCAGAATTGTTGTCGCAGCGTTCCGTCCAGTATTCGGCGATGACGGCCGAGGCGCGCGAAGAATGGTTGACCGAGGAATTATCGAGACCCGGCGTTCCCTCGTTCAACGAATCAACGCTTGCGCCAGCCAGCGCGGAAACCTTGGCTGTTCTGCGGAAGGTCAAGCGGGCGCAAACGGAGATCGATGGACTTGCCGTCCGGTCGTATATCATCAGCATGACCGAATCGGCTGCGGATGTGCTGGAGGTTTTGTATTTGATGAAATGTACCGGCCTTTTCTCGGCCGACGCGGCTCGCCGTATGAGTTCGCTCGATGTTGTCCCTCTTTTCGAAACGACGAAGGACCTCGATGCGGCGCCGGAAACAATGGAGCGCCTGTACCGCAACCAGGCGTACCGCCGTCATCTCGAAAGCCGCGGACGGCGTCAGGAGATCATGATCGGCTACTCCGACAGCACGAAGGAGGGGGGAATTGTCGGCTCGCACTGGTCTCTTTACAAAGCGCAGCGGCATCTCACGAAGATCTCACAGCTTGCGGACATCGATTGGATCTTCTTTCATGGCAGAGGGGGAACCGTGGGACGCGGCGGCGGGCCTGAGTACGAAGCGATCCTTTCACAGCCGGCGCATTCGCTCAATGCGAAAATAAAAATCACGGAACAGGGGGAAGTTATTTCCCTGAAATACGCTCATCCCGCGATCGCGCAGCGGTCGCTCGAGCTGACGACGTCGGCAATGCTGATGGGTAACATCCCGAAGGCGCATCTCGACCCGGAGTTCGACAGGAACCGGACCCGCTGGTTCGAGGCGATGGACGAGATCGCGCAGCACAGCTACACCGCATACCGGCGCACAGTCTACGAAGAAAAGGATTTCGTGAAATATTTTGCCCAGGCGACTCCGATCGAGGAGATCATGAAACTGCAGATCGGTTCGCGTCCCGCCAAGCGCGTGGCGAGCGAACGGATCGAGGACCTGCGGGCGATCCCGTGGACGTTCGGCTGGATGCAGAGCCGCCACGTTCTGCCCGGATGGCTCGGAGCGGGGGAAGGATTGAAGAAATTCCTGTTCGGCGAGAGCGCAGCGCCCGATCCGAAGAAACTGAAGTTGCTCCGGCAGATGTACCGCCGATGGCAGACGTTCCGTTCGCTGATCGACAACATGCAGATGATCCTCGCGAAAGGGGATTTTACGATTTCGAGAGAGTATGCGTCGCTTGTCGTGCCGAAAGACTTGGGAGAACGAATCTACGGTCTCCTCAGGGAGCAGCACGACACAACGGAAAAAATGATCCTGCTTGTCACAGACCAAAAGGAAATTCTTGAGAACAACGAAATGCTGCTCCGGTCGATCCAGCTCCGGAACCCGTATGTAGACCCGTTGAGCTACATCCAAATAGAACTTTTGCGGAGGCTCCACGGAAAAGAACTTTCGCGTCCAACGCAGGAGGAGCTTGAACAAGCGATTTTCCTGAGTATTAACGGGATCGCGGCGGGGCTCAGGAACACCGGATAGATGTTCGCGGTGGACGGTTATTGATTTTTTGCCTGAACAGAAAGATATTAAGCCGTGAGAAATTGCGGAGGACGCAATGGGAGTGAAAACAAGGTATTTCGGTTTCGCCCTTGTCTTGCTTTTCTCAAATCAAGATCTCAGCCGCGATGCGATCACGGCGAAAGGAGACTCGGCAATGAATATGAAAGTCAGCAGCACAGCGTTCAACGAGGGGGAAACGATACCGAAGAAATTCACGTGCGATGGCGACAATATTTCCCCTCCGCTTGAATGGTCGGGAATTCCGGGCGGCACGAAGAGTATTGCGCTCATCGCCGACGACCCCGACGCCCCCCGCGGGACGTGGGTCCATTGGGTGTTGTTCAACCTTCCGGCAGATACAAAAGGGCTTTCGGAAAACGTGCCGCGGCACTCGACGCTCAAGAATGGCGCCCGGCAGGGAATGAACGATTCGCGTCAGCTTGGATACGACGGTCCATGCCCGCCGGGGGGCACGCATCGTTACTTTTTCAAGGTCTATGCGCTCGACGCGAATGTCCCGCTGGAGACCGGCGCGACCAAAGCCCAGCTGCAGAAGGCCATGGAGCATCACATTCTCGGAGAGGGGCAATTGATGGGAACCTATAAAAGATAGTATTGGTGAAGGAGAGATTTTGCCGTCAGGAAGATCTAATTCATTATTCTCCATGTCACACCTTTAAGGAATGAGAATATGCATCGGCAAACGAAATATATTTTGATCACCGGGTTTGCATGCTGCGCGTTTTTTCTCTTAGGCGCCCTGGTTGAGGAAAAGACCTCGTCCCCCATTACGCGCGATGCCATTGCAAGTGCGGAGAAATTATTCGGTTTGAACTTCACGAATGCGAAGCGGGATTCGATGATCGACGGCCTTAAGGACCAGCTGACGAACTACCAGAACATCAGAAAGATCACGCTCGCGAATAATGTTCCCCCCGCGCTGGCGCTGAATCCGATCCCCGTCGGAATGAAATTTGAATCTTTGCGAAGGCCCTTCATGGCGAGCCCGGCGGGCACCGTCGCCGTCCCGGCGAATCTTGATAATCTCGCCTTCTCTTCTGTCGGACAGCTGGCGGAATTGATCCGCACCAGGAAGGTAACGTCGCTGCAGTTGACGACGATGTATCTGAACCGGCTGAAGCGATACGGCCCGAAGCTTCTTTGCATTGTGACGCTTACCGAAGACCTCGCGATGAGACAGGCAAAACAGGCGGATGCCGAGATCGCCGCAGGAAAATACCGCGGACCGCTTCACGGAATTCCGTTCGGCATCAAAGATCTGCTGGCGACGAAGACATACAAGACGACATGGGGAGCAGCTCCATACAGAAATCAATTGATCGATGAAGATGCAACGGTTGTCAGGAGATTGGAAGATGCGGGGGCTGTTCTTGTCGCAAAACTCTCGATGGGGGAGCTTGCGATGGACGATGTTTGGTTCGGCGGAATGACGCGCAATCCGTGGAACTATAAAGAAGGGTCGAGCGGATCGTCCGCCGGTTCTGCATGCGCGACATCCGCTGGATTGGTCGCGTTTGCCATCGGCACGGAGACATGGGGGTCGATCGTCTCCCCGTCGACCGTTTGCGGGACGACCGGTTTGCGTCCGACGTACGGGCGCGTGAGCAGGACCGGAGCGATGGCGCTTGCCTGGTCGATGGATAAGATCGGGCCGATCTGCAGGACGGTCGAGGATTGCGCGCTGGTGTTCAACGCCATTTATGGTCCCGACGGAAAAGACCAGACGCTGTACGACGTCCCGTTCAACTACAGCCCAAAGATTTCCTTGAGCACATTGAAGATCGGTTACCTGAAGAATGATTTCGACAGCGTGAAGACGAACCGGGAGAACAACGATTCGTCGTTTGCGGTGCTGAAAAGATTGGGCGCAAAACTGATACCGGTGACGCTGCCGTCGCTGCCGATTAACGACATGTCGATCATTCTCACCGCTGAAGCAGGGGCATCGTTCGACGAGCTGACGAGGAGCGGAAGGGACAGCATGCTCGCGCGGCAGGCCAAGGATTCGTGGCCGAATATCTTCCGGAGCGCCCGCTTTATTCCCGCGGTGGAATACATCCAGGCGAACCGCGTGCGGTACCTCGCCATCCAGGATATGGCGAAGCTCATGGGCCAGGTAGATGTGATCGTTGCGCCCCCGTTCGACGGCGATAACTCGCTGTTGACGAACCTGACGGGGCATCCGTGCGTTGTCGTCCCGAACGGTTTCTCGAAGAAAGGGACGCCGACGAGCATCACCTTTCTCGGAAAACTGTTCGACGAAGCGACGCTGCTTGCCGTCGCGAAACAGTACCAGGATGCGACCGATTTTCACCTCAAACATCCGAAGCTTGAAGAGTAAATCATGAAGCGGAAGAATATTGCCAGCGGAACGCCGTGGGAGCCGATCGTCGGCTATTCACGGGCCGTCAGAAGCGGAAATAAGGTCTATGTCTCCGGCACGACGGCGACGGACGCGGAAGGGAAGATCATCGGTGCCGGCGATCCGTACGCTCAGACCGTCCAGACGATAAAGAATATCGAGTCGGCGCTCAAGAAAGCCGGAGCAAGTTTACAGGACGTTGTGCGCACGCGGATGTTTGTCGTCAATATCGCCGACTGGGAGAAGATCGGTAAAGCACACGGAGAATATTTCAAGAATATCCGGCCGGCGACAAGCATGGTCGAGGTTCGCAGGCTCATCGCGCCGGAGATGCTGGTCGAGATCGAAGCCGATGCGATTATCGGGAAGAAGAAAAAGTGAAGGAACGGTGTGCATGGAGCGGTACGGATCCGCTCTATATTGAATATCATGACAACGAATGGGGCGTCCCTGTCCACGACGACCGGAAATTATTCGAGATGCTTATTCTCGAAGGGGCGCAGGCGGGTTTGAGCTGGATAACGATTCTGCGAAAGCGGGAAAATTACAGGAAGGCATTCGATAATTTCGATGCGAAAAAGATCGCCAGGTACGATCAAAGAAAAATAAGATCGCTGCTCAAGGACGAAGGGATCGTTCGCAACAGGCTTAAGGTCGCCGCAACGATCGGCAATGCCAAAGCGTTTCTGGATGTTCAGAAAGAATTTGGGAGCTTCGATGCGTATCTCTGGCAGTTTGTCGGCGGGAAGACAATTTACAATAGACCAAAGAGGCTAAAAGACATCAAACCGGAAACAAGGGAATCCGACGCCATGAGCGCCGACCTAAAAAAAAGGGGATTCCGGTTCGTCGGATCGACGATCTGTTATGCGTTCATGCAGGCCACCGGCATGGTTGACGATCATACAATGTCCTGCTTTCGAAAAAAAAGGTGATTACGAAAGCGCGCGGACACTAAAGAAACGGGGAAGATGATCTATCACCCTTTAACTGAGAAAGAAAAGAGGATTGCGGCCGGCATTGTTCATGCGGGTTTTGATGTTCACAGGAATATAGGACCGGGGCTGCTGGAAAAAATATTTTGTTTTTTTTTCACGAGCATGAAAAGAGTGGCTTTCATGCTCAGCCTCAGGCCAGGCTTCCAAAAATTTATGCCCCATGCATCAAAAACGGAATCAAGCGTTTCATAATTTAAATTCTTGCCATCGCGTTTTGGTGGTTTCAAATCACATCTAATAACACCGTACCATGAAAAACATTATTAAAGGGAAAGCGTTTGTCCTGGGGAACGACATCGACACCGACCAGATCATCCCGGCCGCTCATTTAGTGTATAAGCTGGATGATCCGGAGGAGAAGAAGAACTACGGAAAATTCGCCTTGTCGGGCGTCCCGATAGAAGCATCCGGGCTGCCGGCGGGACATATTCCGTTCATCAAAGAGGGAAAATGGCAGTCCGAGTACAAGATCATCATCGGCGGAAAGAATTTTGGCTGCGGCTCTTCGCGGGAACATGCGCCCGTCGCGCTCAACATCGCCGGCATCGAGGCGGTGGTGGCCGAATCGTACGCGCGGATATTCTACCGAAACTCGATCGACGGCGGCTTCGTCGCGCCGTTTGAGACAAGCAAACACCTCTATCAGGAGATTAAGACCGGGGATGAGCTCTCGCTGGACACGGCGAAGGGGATCCTGACAAACACGACACGTCAGGTTGTCTATCAATTAAATCCGCTCGGTGATATTGAAGGAATTCTCCGTGCCGGCGGAATTTTTTCCTATGCGCGGCAATCAGGAATGTTGAAGGAGCACTAACGTGGAGCAAAAAAAGGAGCAGGCTTTTGTGACCAACGAGGAAGCGTCGACCCGGGGGGAGAAGATAAGCCTCAACCGGGCTATCGCGATCATCGGCGCTGGAAACATGGGAACATCCCTTCTGAGGGGAATCTTGAACGCGAAACTTGCCCCTCACGACAAGATCATCGCTAGCGGCACTCACTCCGCAAAACTGGAAAAGCTCGGCACGAAGTGGAAGATCAATCACACCCTCGATAACGTCCAGGCGGCACGGTTTGCCGACATTGTCATGCTGTGTGTGAAGCCGTACACGATCGGCAAAGTTCTCGACGAGATCCATTCGGCCTTGCGCGAGGACCAGATGCTGATCTCCATCGCGGCGGGGGTGACGATCGATTCGATCCTGTCACGGACGGGGAAAAACAATCCGATCGTCCGGGCGATGCCGAACATTGCCTCCACCGTCGATGAAGGAGCGACGGCGGTTTCTTTCGGACGTTTCGTGACTGAAGAGCAGCAGCGGATCGCCATTTCGATCTTTGAAGCGGTCGGCGAGGTCGTCGTTGTCGATGAATCTCAGCTCGACGCCGTGACCGGCCTGAGCGGCAGCGGTCCTGCCTACATCTATATGGTGATCGAAGCGCTGATCGACGGCGGCGTGAAGATGGGGCTGCCGCGCGACGTCTCCACAAAGCTTGCGATTCAAACAGTGCTCGGTTCCGCAAAGCTCGTCAAGGAATCGAATCTTCACCCGGCCATCCTTCGCGACCAGGTCACGACGCCGGGGGGGACCGCGATCAACGCGGTGCACGAGCTTGAATCGCACGGGCTTCGCTCGATGCTGATCAACGCCGTCGCCACGGCGGCGAAGCGGTCGAAAGAATTGAGCGAGATGATCAATAAGTAGTAATGAATTAAGAATGATAGTTTAGAGAAAGAAGAAAACGGAAAGAGGATCTCATTGTATACTATTACGGTCATACCGGGCGATGGCATTGGAAAGGAAGTGGTCGGAGGAGCTCTAAAAGTTTTAGAAGCCGTTTCCAAAAAATACAAGCATCAATTCACGTTCAAGCATGCGCTTGCCGGCGGAGCGGCGCTGGATGCCGTCGGAATTCCGCTCCCCGATGAGACGCTCAAAAGCTGTCGCTCAAGCGATGCGGTGCTGCTCGGCGCGGTTGGCGGACCGAAGTGGGACGATAATCCTCCGAACCTCAAACCTGAACAGGCGCTGCTTGGGCTCCGGAAAAATCTCGGCCTCTATGCCAACATCCGGCCGGCGAAGATCTTTTCTGCGCTGCTCAACGCATCGGCGCTGAAGCGGGAAGTTGTCGAAGGGATCGATATTGTGGTTGTTCGCGAGCTGACGGGGGGAATCTATTTCGGGACACCGAGGGGGATCGAAACAAAAAATGGGGAGCCCGTGGCCACCAACACGCTTGTCTATGCGGAGTCCGAAATTCAGCGCATCGCAAAAAGCGCGTTTGACATCGCCCGGAAGAGAAGAAAAAAAGTCTGCTCGGTTGACAAGGCCAACATCCTCGAAACGTCGCAGCTCTGGCGGAAAACGGTCGTCTCAGTTGCACAGCAGTACCCGGACGTTGAACTTTCGCACATGTATGTTGACAATTGCGCCATGCAGCTCGTGCGAAACCCCCGTCAGTTCGACGTTATCGTTACGGAAAACATGTTCGGCGATATTTTAAGCGATGAAGCGGCAATGCTGACAGGCTCCATAGGCATGCTGGCGTCGGCCAGCCTGGGGGGTAAAGTGGCGCTGTACGAACCGGTGCACGGCAGCGCTCCGGACATTGCCGGACAGGACAAGGCGAATCCGCTTGCTACGGTGGCATCGGTGGCATTGATGCTCAGGTTTTCGTTCGACCTCCAGAAAGAGGCGGAGGATGTGGAATCGGCGATCGAAAAAGTCCTTGATAATGGATATCGAACTCCCGATATTGTAACAGAGAATTCAAAGAAAATCGGCACTCAGGAAATGGCGGAGCGGCTTTGTTCCGCGATCGTGACATCATGACCCAAACGACGACCATAACTACGACCACGCTGACGACGCCGCGCGTCCGAGCGCTTTCGTGTGTGTAATTGTTCTCTCAAAACTCCACGAAGCCTCGAAGAACACTCGAGGCTTTTTTATTTTGGGCCACGAGGGCGTTAAGACACAAAACATTTTGGTGAATGTGCGTCTTCGCGGCCTATTTTAGAATGGATTAATTATGATCACAATGAAATTTGGCGGAACATCGGTCGGCGACCTTCAGCGGCTCCAGGAGGTTGCAACGATCGTTCATTCATATCTCCCGCAGCATCCTGTTGTTGTCGCCTCGGCGATGGCCGGCGTCACGAACATGCTCCTCGATACCGCGCAGCTTGCCGTGCAACGCGACACCGATCGGGTGAAGAAAAACATTGAGGCGCTGAAGGAAAAACACCTCGACGTCGCAAATACGCTGCTAAAGCATGCCGGCCGCCATAAAGAACTGATCCATAGACAATCGCAGCTCATCGAAGAACTGGCGAACCTCTACCGCGGCGTCAGTCTATTGAAAGAACTCAGTGTTCGGTCGCTCGATGCGATCGCTTCGTTCGGCGAGATCCTCTCGTGCCTGCAGCTTGCGGCCATCCTGAGCGACCATGAGATGACCGCCGAGTTCGTCGACGCCCGAACGCTTGTCCGCACCGACGGCCACTTCGGCGAAGCGGCCGTCGATTTTGCCGTGACCAACGCGAATATCAGGAAGACACTGCAGCCGATGGTGGGAAAGAATGTTGTTCCCGTGGTGACAGGGTTCATTGGCAGCACCGAGGACGGGCTGACGACGACGCTCGGCCGCAGCGGCTCGGACTACACCGGCTCGATCGTCGGCGCGGCGCTCGACAGCGAAGAGATCTGGATCTGGACCGACGTGGACGGAGTGATGACCGCCGACCCGCGGTACGTCAAAGGGGCAAAGGTCTTGTCCGAGATCTCCTACCGGGAGGCCGCCGAGATGTCGTACTTCGGCGCAAAGGTGATTCACCCAAAGACGATGATGCCGGCCATCGAAAAAAATATTCCCATAAGGATCAAAAACACTTTCAACCCGTCGCATCCAGGTACATTGATCTCGCATACGACCTCGGCGATCGAGCGTTTTGTGAAGAACATCACCTCCATCGATAATCTCAGTCTTGTGTCGATCGAAGGAAACGGCATGGTCGGAGTGCCTGGAATTTCGGCGAGGATTTTCTCGGCCCTAGCCCGCGTGCGCGTCAACGTGATGATGATCTCGCAGGCCTCCTCGGAACACAATGTCTGTGTTGTCATTCCTCAAAAGGACTGCGGAAAAGCCGTGGCGGAGCTCCGGAGCGAATTTGAGGTCGATATCGCCAAGAAGATCGTCGACGATATTAAATTGCAGGAAAATGTCTCCATCGTTGCGGTGGTCGGGGAGGGGATGAAGGGAATGCGCGGGATCGCGGGGAAAACGTTCAGCGCCGTCGCCAACGCGAACGTCAATATTGTCGCTATTGCGCAGGGTTCGTCCGAATTGAACATCTCGCTCGTTGTCGAACAGGCGGAGGTGCGCAAAGCCGTTCAGGCAATTCACGACGCATTCGAACCTCGCTAGAGGAAGAATCAAATTGCAAAGAGCAAAGAGACAAATCAAAATTCAAAGTGAGAGAGCACATGTCATTACACCATGTTTAATTTTTTCGTTATACTTTTGTTCTTTACATTTTACACCTTAACGTTATCTTCTTCAGGCCTTTAATTTTTGAAAAAAAACCAGGCTCCAAAGTAGAATTCAAGACAAGGAAAAGTATCGTCATGCGATTTTTAATTTTGTCAATATATTTTTGCTCTTTACATTTTCCAATTTAATTTTATTCCTTCAATGATCTCCTCTCTTCTCAAGTGTATCTCTTGCGGAAAAGAATTTCCGCTGACTGAGGTTCGCTTTACATGCACCTGCGGTAATCTGTTGGATGTGGAGCATGATCTGTCCGCATTGAAGAAGAAATTCCGACTGTCAAAAAAGTATTTTGACAGCAAGAATACCACACTTCACGGACAGCCGTCCGGCGGCGTGTGGCATTTCCATGAAATTGTCCTTCCTTCTGCCAAAGAAAATGAGATCGTTTCCAAGCAGGAAGGAAACACTCGACTCTATCAAAACAGAAAGATCTCCTCGTGGCTGGGTCTCAAACGATTTTATCTGAAGCATGAGGGGGAGAATCCGACCGGTTCGTTCAAAGACCGGGGGATGACTGTAGCGACAACGCAGGCAAAGAGGCTTCGTCAAAAAGCGGTGGTGTGTGCCTCGACGGGGAACACATCCGCTTCGCTCGCGGCGTATGCGTCCGAGGCGGATATTACCGGCTTGGTCCTGATACCGAAGGGGAATGTCGCCGTTGGGAAAATCTCACAGGCGCTCGCTTACGGTACGAAGACGCTCGTTGTCAACGGAGATTTCGACGACTGTATGCGGCTCATCTTTGAGGCCCAGGAAAAACTGCAGGCGTATCCGTTGAACTCGATCAATCCGTTCAGGCTTGAAGGGCAAAAGACGATCATCTGGGAAACGCTGCAGCAGCTTGATTGGAAAGTCCCCGATTGGTTCGTCTTCCCCGGGGGGAATCTCGGCAACACGAGCGCTTTCGGCAAGGCGCTGCACGAAGCGCACCAGCTCGGCTTCATCGAAAAAATGCCGAGGTTTGCGGTGATTCAAGCGGAGGGGGCAAGCCCATTCTATCAGGCGTTTAAGAATGGATTTAAGGAATTGAAAGCACAGAAGGCTGAAACCATCGCGACAGCCATCAAGATCGGCAACCCGGCGAACTATACAAAGGCGATCAGATCGCTGCGGTGGACGAACGGCATCGTGGAAAGCGTCACCGACGAGGAGATCCTCGACGCGAAATCAGTCGTCGACGCAGCGGGCATTGGCGCCGAACCGGCTTCGTGCGCGACCGTGGCCGGGCTGAAGAAATTGCTCAGCGCCGGAACGATCAAACCGAAAGAAACCGTTGTCGGAATTCTCACAGGAAATATTTTGAAGGATCCGCAAATCATCGTTGACTATCATATCGGGAAAAAAGGTAACCGCTCGAACCCGCCCGTTGAGATTGCTCCCTCGATAAACGAGGTTGCAAAGTTCTTGTAGCCACGACGTTGAGAGCATCGAGTAAGAAGTAAGCAATAAAGAACTAAGAATACAGAATACAGGATTCAGAATTAAAAGCTAAGAACACAAGACTAAGAACTTCTACGCCCCCTATGAACATCAAGATTCCCGCATCAACATCGAACATCGGCCCAGGGTTCGACACGCTTGGGCTTGCCCTGAACCGGTACTTGTATTTATCGGTTGAGAAAGGGAATGGGGAAGGGGCGCCGCTCAGCATTTCTGTTGAAGGAAACGGCAAGGAACATATTGCAACAGATGAGTCAAACCTTGTCTACCAGGGAATGATTGCGCTGGCGAAGTGTGCGGGGAGTTCCCATGAGAAATCATTGCGCGGCATCCGTCTTCACATTAAGAATGAGATCCCGGCAAGCGGCGGGCTCGGCGGAAGCGGCGCGGCAATAGCCGGCGGCATCGTTCTCGCCGACGAGTTTCTTCAGACGAAAATGTCACGCGGCGAAATGCTGAACATCGCAGTGTCGGTGGAAGGGCACCCGGACAATGTTTCCGCGGCGCTGATGGGGGGATTGACGATCAATTGTTTCGACAATGGAAAAGTCCGCTGCCGCAGCGTTAAAATTCCGGCGAAACTTTCTGTCGTTGCGTGCAGCCCGAATTTTCAAGTCCTCACAAAGCAAGCCCGTCAGATCCTTCCAAAAGAAGTGCCGTTGAAAGATGCGGTGGTGAACATCGAGAATGTCGCGTCGCTCATCGCGTCGTTCATCCAGGAGGATTTTGAGGCGCTGAGGTTCGTTACAGGGGACAAGCTGCACGAACAATACCGCGCGACATTGATTCCCGGCTTTGACGAGGTCAAGAAAGCGGCCCTCTCAGCCGGAGCGCTCTCGTTCAACATCAGCGGCTCGGGACCGACGGTCTTTTCGTTCGCCACAAAGAATCAAAAAGAGATCGGCGCCGCAATGGTCAAAGCATTTTCTTCGCAGGGAATTTCTTCGTCGTATGAAATGATGATCGTTGAAAATGAAGGAGCGCGGGTCGTCGGGTAACAAAGCCGCCGCCTTGTTTCACTCTAAAAAATCCCCTATCTTGCTCACCACAACATCCCCGCTTTGAGGTTCATAAACAGCCAAACATGAGAAAAGTTGTCGTCACGGGCATCGGGTTGATCACTCCCATCGGTTTGTCGACCGAGGAGTCATGGAGGCAATGCATTGCCGGAAAATCGGGAATCGGCCCGGTGACACGCTTTCCTGTCGAGCAGTATCCGACTCGCATTGCCGGGGAGATCAAAGGATTCGATGTCACGAAATATTTCGAGCCGAAAGAGGCGCGAAGGTTCGACCTGTTCAACCATTACGCCGTCGCCGCGGCATTGGACGCGCTCAAAGATTCGGGCATTGAAATCACTCCGGCGAACGCCGAAAGGGTCGGCATCGTCATCGGATCAGGCATCGGCGGCGTGGTGAGCATCAGCGAGACGGCGATCAACGTCTCAAAGAACGGCCCGCGGTATGTGACGCCGTTCTTTATACCGGGGGCGATCATCAACATGCCGTCGGGATATATTGCCATTCGTACAGGGGCGAAGGGGCCGAACTACGCCGTTGTTTCCGCATGTGCCACGGGAAATCATGCGATCGCTGACGGATTCCATACGATCGGCCGCGGCGAGGCGGACGTCATGATCGTCGGCGGCTCCGAGGCGTCGGTGACGGAAGTTGCGTTTGCCGGTTTCTGCTCGGCGAGAGCCATGTCGAGACGGAACGACGAGCCTGCGCGCGCCTCGCGTCCGTTCGATAAGGACAGGGACGGGTTTGTACTGAGCGAAGGAGCAAGCGTTATTATTCTTGAGGAAGAAGAGCACGCGCGGCGGCGCGGCGCCAAACTTTATGCGCGCATGTTAAGTTGCGGGATGACGGCGGACGCATTCCACATCACCGCTCCCCCCGATGACGGCGATGGGGCCCGGCGAGCGATGAAACTCGCCGTCGAATACGCGGGACTCAAACCAGAGCAGATCGATTACATCAACGCTCATGGCACATCCACGGGGCTTGGAGATATCGCGGAAACGAAGGCCGTGAAAAAAGCCTTCGGCACGCATGCGAAGAAATTAGCGATGAGTTCGACGAAATCGATGATCGGCCATTTGCTCGGCGCGGCCGGGGCCGCCGAAGCGGCCTTCACAATTCTTGCTCTGCGGGACGGCATTCTTCCGCCGACGATCAACCTCGACAATCCCGACCCCGAATGCGACCTCGATTACGTTCCGAATAAGGCCCGGAAGCAGGAGATCCAGTACGCCATTTCAAACGGATTCGGGTTCGGCGGAACGAATGCGACGGTTTGCTTTGAAAGAATATGAAAAATGAAATAGGAAGGATCAAAAATTCTAACGGTTGCGAATTTCTCATTTTGAATTTAGAGCAATGTCAGGATCACGAAAAGTCAAAATCGGGTTGGTGCAGATGCGGTGTGTTGCGGACCCGGCTGAGAATGTGAAGAAAGCGATCGCCGGCGTTCGCGAGGCAGCGGCAAAAGGGGCGAACATCGTTTGTTTGCAGGAACTCTTCCGCTCGCTCTATTTTTGCGTCAAAGAAGAATACAAAGTGTTCGCTCTTGCGGAACCGATTCCAGGCGATACGACAAAGCGATTTCAATCGCTTGCGAAAGAGCTCGGCGTTGTCATCATTCTCCCGTTGTTTGAAAAGAGGGCCGAGGGAATTTATCACAACTCCGCAGCCGTCATCGACGCCGATGGAAGCTACCTCGGCAAATACAGGAAGATGCACATTCCGGACGACCCCTCCTTTTATGAAAAATTCTACTTCACTCCCGGCGATACCGGGTTCAAATCCTGGAAGACGAAGTTCGGCACGATCGGCGTCTTGATCTGCTGGGATCAATGGTATCCGGAGGCGGCGAGGCTGACGGCGCTTTCGGGGGCCGAGATTTTATTTTATCCCACCGCGATCGGCTGGGCGAAAGAAGAAGAGGCAAAGACGAAGGAGGAACAATTCCAGGGTTGGCAGATGATCCAGCGTTCGCATGCGGTGGCTAATGGGATTCCGGTCGTCTCGGTCAACCGCGTCGGCACGGAAGAAAATCTCGCGTTTTGGGGAGCTTCGTTTGTCGCTGACACGTTCGGCGAAATGCTTGTTCAAGCGTCGCACGATAAAGAAGAAGTGCTCATTGCCGACGTCGACCTGAACCGCTCCAACATCACCCGAACCCACTGGCCCTTCCTGCGCGATAGGAGAATCGATGCGTACGGCGGACTGACGAGCAGAATGCTGGACGGAGACGGCTGACAGTAAACAATGAACAATTAACAGCGAACAATGAACAAGAATCAGATTCGGGGGGAGAATGCTGAAGGAAGGGAACAACCTTTATTTGAAGGCTTTTAAGTTTGCAGTTCGTGTTGTTAAAGTGTGCAAGTGGATTTCCAACACTAAAAGGGAATTTATCTTATCAAAACAATTGCTTAGGTCGGGGACATCTATCGGCGCAAATATAGCCGAGGCAAACGGTGCGATTTCTAAATCTGATTTTTCCAACAAAGTTTCGATTTCGTATAAAGAGAGTCTTGAAACCAAATACTGGCTTTCTTTAATGAAGGAAACAAGATTCATTGATGGGAAATTGTACGATTCCTTGTTTACGGATGCTGACGAATTATCAAAAATCCTCTTTGCCATTCTAAAAACCACACGGATCCAAAACAGAAAAGATTGTTAACTGCTTACTGCTAACTGTTCATTGACCAAAACTCCTCGACAACTCGGATACCGTTTCCCCGCTGAGTGGGAGCCGCAGGCGGCAACGTGGTTCTCATGGCCGCACAATAAAGAGACCTGGCCCGGCAAGTTTGAGCCGATCCCCGGCGTGTTCACCGGCATTGTCAAGACACTCGCCCAGTACCAGCACGTGAATATTAATGTGGTTGACGATGGGATGATGGAGGATGTGAGGGAGCGCCTCCGTGGTGCCGGCGTCCCTGCTTCCCAATTTACACTCTATAAGATCCCGACGAACGATTCGTGGTGCCGCGATCACGGTCCAGCATTTGTCGTCAATCCCGCCGCGACCGAGCCGCTCGCAATTATCGACTGGGGGTATAATGCCTGGGGAGGGAAATACCCTCCGTTTGATCAGGATGACATTGTGCCGTCGCGAATCGCCGAAGTACGCCAACTCCCGGTCTTTCATCCCGGCATCATCATGGAAGGAGGAGCGATCGACGTCAACGGCGAGGGATGTCTGTTGACGAGCAGGTCATGTTTGCTGAATAAGAACCGGAATTCCGCTCTCACGCAAGAGGAGATCGAAGAATACCTCCGCGAGTACTATAATGTTGAAAAGATCTTGTGGGTGGATGAAGGGATCGCAGGGGACGATACCGACGGTCATATCGACGACTCGGCTCGCTTTGTCAACCCGCATACGATCGTCGCCGTCGTCGAAAATAATCCCGCCGACGAGAACCACGCAATTCTTCAAAGAAATCTCATTACGCTTCAGGGATTGACGGACCTCAAAGGAAATCACTTCCGGATCGTCGAGCTTCCGATGCCATCCCCCCTTTATTTCAATGACCAGAGGATACCGGCGAGCTACGCGAATTTTCTCATCGCAAACAATGTCGTGCTGGTGCCGACCTTTCAGGATGCGAACGACCCCATCGCGATTGAGATTCTTCAGCGTGAATTCCAAGACCGGACAGTGCTCGGGATCGATTGCGTCGATCTGGCGTGGGGACTTGGAACGCTCCATTGTATCAGCCAGCAGGAGCCGCTTGTGGAGAACAGACAAATAATGCAAGGAGTGATTGCTGAAGGAGTAAACAGTAAGGACTAAGCAGTAAGGAGTAGGAAGTATGCAAAGCTCATCCTTAAAACAAGGATTTCTTTTGATCGTGACTGTTCTCATGGGATGTGCGGCGGGGGAGCACTTTCTGCATAACGGAGAACGGATCGTGTTTTTAGGAGATTCGATTACCCAGCTCGGCGTAAAGCCCAACGGCTACGTCACAATTGTCCAGGACAGTCTCCATAAGAATCACGGAGAGATGAATATCGAAGTGATCGGAGCAGGCATCAGCGGCAATAAAGTTCCCGACCTGCAAAAGCGGTTGACCAAAGACGTGCTGGAAAAACACCCGACCATCGTCGTGATTTATATCGGCATCAACGACGTGTGGCATTGGGCGACGCCTGGGCTTACAGGAACAACAAAAGAAAATTATGAAGCCGGATTGAAAGAGATCATCGGGTCTATTCACGGCGTCGGTGCGCGCGTTGTTCTTTGTACGCCGAGCGTGATAGGCGAAAAGACCGACGGGTCGAATCCGCAGGATGCCATGCTTGAAGAGTATTCGGACATCAGCCGGCGCGTTGCAAAAGAAACCGGCAGTACGTTGTGCGACCTCCACAAGTCGTTTGCTGCTTATCTGAAATCGAATAATCCAAACAACAAAGAAAAAGGAATTCTGACCGTGGACAGAGTGCATCTCAACGATGCCGGCAATCTCTTTGTCGCCGAACAGATCCTCAAAACGCTAGAGCAGTGACGTTCGTGAATTGAAGCAGGAATTGGAATGGATAGAACACTTGATGGTCTTTTGGAAGATTGGCGCCGCGAAACATCATCGACCCTGAAAATTTTCCGCGCGCTGACCGACTCATCGCTCGGGCAAAGAGTTACGCCCGACGGAAGGTCGCTCGGTTTACTTGCCTGGCATATCGTGCTCGCTGTCGGAGAGACGGGCAAAAAAGCCGGCCTGACAATTTCCCTGCCGCCGGAAGATTCGCCAGTGCCCGACAATGCACGGGCTATTGTGGATGCCTATGAAGCCACGGCAGCGTCGATAGGAAATCAGATCGAGGAACACTGGACCGGTTCTTCGCTGGAGGAAGAGGTTCATATGTTCGGTCAGAAATGGACGCGCGGTTTTGCGCTCGCTTCATTGCTCAGGCATCAGACTCATCACCGGGGCCAGATGACGGTGCTGATGCGGCAAGCCGGCCTGCGCGTTCCCGGAGTTTACGGTCCCGCGCGCGAAGAATGGGCGCGGATGGGAATTCCCGCCAAGCCATAATATCGGAATAACTGTACTTCACCTATGCCACCCTCAATTCATATTCAGCCCGCAGTGGAAAAGGATATCCCGCTTATCCTCAGGTTCATCAAAGAGCTTGCGGAGTACGAACGCCTGTCGAGCCAGTGCGTCGCAACAGAAGCGCTCCTTCGCGGCGCGCTTTTTGGCGAGAAGAAATTTGCAGAGGTTGTCATCGCGTATTATGAGAACGAACCTGCAGGGTTCGCGATCTTCTTCCATAACTTTTCAACATTTCTTTCCCGTCCGGGAATTTACCTGGAAGACCTGTTCGTCTTTCCGCACTTCCGCAAAAAAGGGATCGGGAAAGCCCTCCTTATCCATCTCGCCGGGATTGCCAAAGAACGGAACTGCGGCCGGTTTGAATGGGCCGTGCTCGACTGGAACGAACCGTCGATCGCCTTCTACAAAAAATTGGGAGCCGTTCCTCTTGATGACTGGAAAATTTTCCGCTTAACTGGGGAAGCTCTCGAATTCCTCGCAAAAAGTTCATAACCCACCCGCTCCGAAAAGGCGAATTATTTTCAGACGCAGTGAAACAATGTTCGCTTCTCTACGTAAGATATATTGTGGCGTAAAAAATATCCCGCCAGTTCTGCTCAAAGCAGCCTGAATTCACAGTATTTTGCAGCAGAGGAGTAGAGTTAATTCAAGAGAACCGATATAGCGATGCCTCTTGACAACGTAACAATGTTATGTTATATTGGAGAGACCTTTTTATGATGTCTATCTTCTCGAAGAAAGCTCTATGGACAGCGACTTGATCTCTAAGAAAGAACTGCTGGAACTCACCGGCATTTCGTACGGACAACTCTATCGATGGAAACGAAAAAACCTGATCCCGGAAGAATGGTTTGTCAAAAAATCGGCCTTCACAGGGCAGGAGACTTTCTTTCCCAGAGAGAGTATTCTGGCGCGAATCGACAAAATTAAGGGGATGAAAGAAGACCGTTCCCTTGACGACATTGCCGGTGTTTTTTCTCCTGCACTTGGTCAGACATCCCTCACCATAGAAGAGGTCAGAGGCCGAAAAATCGTTTTGGACACCACGATCCAGAATTATTTTAACGATAAGAATCCCGATACCAGTGTCTCGCTTCAAACCCTCCTCAGTTTGTTCGTGATGGATCGCCTTTTGCACTCGGGGGATGTCGGAATTGACGAAGCCAAAAGTGCAGTAAAAACGATGGAAGAAGGCTACGGCTCGTTTGAAGGAAAGGCATGCGAATTGGTTGTCATCCGCAAGACCGGAGTTTCGTTCGCGGCGCTGCTTCCAGCCACCTCACCCGTGCACTTCGAGCAAGGGTTAAAAGTAGCGGCCCGCATTAACCTCGCACAATGCGTTGAAGAATTAAATATGCTTCTATAAATAAATGGAGAATGTTTATGGATAAAAAAACAAGGCACGACTTGAAGATCTCCGGGAGCGCCTCCGCTTCGGGGGGCTACTATAACAACGTTGTCGTCAACGGCCAGGGGGACATCAACGGCGATTTTGACTGCATCGACCTGAAAGTTTCGGGAACGTCCGATATCGAAGGTTCTGTTAAAACAAAGACGGGCAAAGTGACCGGACGGACGGCCATCGCCGGGAGCCTCGAAACGGATGATTTTAAGGTAAGCGGAATGCTGGAAGTGAAAGGAGCCGTCGATGCAAAGGAGTTGAAAGTCGACGGCACGGCCGTTATCGGCGGGAAACTATCGGCCGATCATCTTGAGATCAAAGGGGGCTTCAAGGCAAAGGATGATTGCACCGCGGAGACGTTTGTTTCGAAGGGAGCGTTCAGCGTCGGCGGTCTTCTCAACGCCGGAAATGTCGACGTCGTGCTTTACGGACCGTGCCGCGCAAAAGAGATAGGCGGAGAAACGATCAATGTCCGCAGAGGGAATACGTTTCGCCTGGGGCGATTGATCAACTCGCTTCTTTTTTCGCTCGACCTTCAGGGGGGATTGTCGACCGATACGATCGAGGGGGACGATATTCATCTTGAGGATACAAAGGCAAAAGCTGTTCGTGGAAACAACGTCAGCATCGGAAACGGATGCGACATCGCACTCGTTGAATACAGAGGAAAATTTGTACAGTCCGACAACGCTAAAGTAAAAGAGAGCAAAAAGGCGCGATGAACAATTTGCAGGCCATAGCGTCCTGCGGCAGCGGGGCTTCCGCGATCCTTGGGATTCCGGCCCGAAGCACAACCACGCTCTTCCGGAATCTTTTCTATCCGGCCGTGCGTCCCCGCGGCAACAAGCTCTCGATGCTTTTGACTTCCGCATATTTTCTGGCGCTGACGCTTCCGGCGACCGCGCTTTCACGCGGAGAGATCGTCTATTTTTTTCCGCTTCCTGATTCCAAGTACCTTTCTCCGTCAACCACCGTCATTGTCCGGACAAAGGGGAAATTTGATCCCGCTGTTCTTTCGGATAGATCTTTCATTCAATTGACCGGCTCTGAGAGCGGAGAACATCCCTGGCATTCGTCGTTATCGGATGATGGAACTACAGTCATGATTATTCCCGATGCCCCGTTCACCCCGGGGGAACGAGTCTCCGTTCAAGCCATTCATCCCTTGCAGACGCTGGAGGGAACCACGATTGCGCCGCCGAGCTATCGCTTCGACATTGGCGCAACCGTTGCGGCCGTGCAGGAATTTCGGGCTCAACCCCCCTTCGCTGCGCCAAATCCTTCTCGTTCTTTTTTTACGCGCCACGCCGGCAATTTTCGCAGTGCATCGCCGCTTGTTTCATCCGACAGCCTTCCCTCAGATTTTCCATTGCCTGTTGTGAGTCACGCTGCCGATGCTTCAGCAGACAAGATATTTCTGGGCACGTTCAAATCCGGGAGGGCCGGCGACCATCAGCAATTTGTGACCCTTATTCCGTCCGATGAACAATATTTGATGATCGTGAACAACCAGGGAATACCGGTCTTCTGGAAAAAGACAAACTCGGAGAATATGGGCTTCACACTGCAGCCGAACGGCCTCTTGACCTACTTCGATGCTTCGTCCGGCAGTTATCTTGAGATGGACAGCTCGTACAACGTCATCGATAGCTATAAATGCGGAAACGGCTATCAAACGGACCTCCACGAGCTGCGCTTGCTTGCCGATGGGCATGCGCTCCTGCTCGGAGACGATCCGGAGATCGTCGACATGAGCAAGATCGTCGCCGGCGGCAATTCCAATGCAACGGTGTGGGGAATGGTCATTCAGGAGCTCGACAAGAATAAAAATGTGATTTTTCAATGGAGAAGCTTCGACCACTTTCTTATCACCGATGCGACGCACGAGGATTTGACGGCCGCCAGCATCGACTACGTCCATGCCAATGCGATCGACCTGGACGCGGACGGAAACATTCTTTTGTCGAGCAGGCATCTTGATGAAATCACAAAGATCAATCGGACCACTGGTGAGATCATCTGGAGATGGGGAGGGAAGAACAACCAATTTCAGTTCATCAATGACTCCCTTCTCTTTTCTCATCAGCATTCGATCCGCAGGACTGCAACAGGGACGATGATCCTCTTCGATAACGGGAATTTCCGGTCCGTAGAATTCTCGAGAGGCGTCGAATACGCTCTCGACGAACAGGCAAAAACTGCCACGCTTGTCTGGCAATTCAGACATTCGCCGGATATTTTTTCCATGGCGATGGGGTCGATCGAACGTCTGGCAGACGGCAATACGCTCATCGGATGGGGGACCGCGCCGCTGGCATTCACCGAGGTTCATCCCGATGGTTCCACGGCTCTTGAGGCTCAATTTCCCGACAGCATTGTCAGCTATCGCGCCTTTGGATTTGACTGGACGCAGTCGACCGGCGCAACGAGTGTGAGAAAAGCTGATGCCGCGCCGTCGTCGTTTTCCCTTGAACAAAATTATCCGAATCCATTTAATCCGAGCACGACCATTCGCTACAGTGTAGCGAGGGCGTCGCGCGTCAGACTTGTCGTCTATAATGTGCTCGGCAAAAAACTTGCCACGCTCGTGAACGACACGAAGCCGGCGGGTTCGTATACCGTGCGCTTCGACGGGTCACGCTGCGCCGGCGGCGTATTGATGTACAGATTGTTCACTCCGGACGGCTCATTTACAAAAATGATGACCCTGGTAAAGTAAAATGATCTCTCGGCGGTTTTTTGGAATATTTTCTGCGCAAAACATCGGCCTTCACGGTATTGATTTTCGTCCCGTATTTTCGCATATTATACAACTCTGTCTACATGGATCTGCACCCCGCGGGTCAGTTCTTCAGCCAATACTCAGCAAATATTTAGATCATGTCATCTGAAGCGCAAAAAGCGGACCTGTCATCGCTCCGCATCAATAGAAGTGCCTCCGCTCCGAGCGAATCCGGCGGTTCGAAGAAGAAGGTCATTCTCTTTTCATCCATCGGCGCCGTTGTGCTCGTCGTTGCCGCGTTCATTATTTTCGGCGGAGGCGTTGCATCAACTGAACAAGTTGAAATTGTGACCGTCTCGTTGACGTACCCGTCGCAGGCGAACACGGTGCTGACGGCAAGCGGTTATGTCGTCGCCCAGCGCAAAGCGGCGGTGGCGTCCAAAGGAACCGGGCGGCTTGAATATCTCGGAGTGATCGAAGGAGACCGCGTCACGAAAGGGAGCATCATCGGGCGGCTTGAGAGCAGCGACGTCGATGCGGCGCTCGGCCAGGCGAGAGCGAATCTTGGGGTTGCGAAGGCGGGGGTGGATCAGGCCAAAGCGGAGCTCGACGACGCGACAGCGAACTATCAGCGGGAAAAATCGCTCTTCGAGAAGAATCTTGCGTCGGAGGCGGACTATGACCCGGCAAACGCCCGCTACAAAAAGGCGATCGCCGGAGTTACGTCGGCCGAAGCTTCGCTGAACGCTGCTGAAGCTACCGTCCGCGCCGCGGAGGTGCAGGTCGAATACACCAACATCCGCGCCCCGTTCGACGGAACGGTGCTCACAAAAGACGCCGACGTGGGGGACGTGATCACGCCGTTCGGGGCGGCCTCCGGTTCGCGCGGCGATATCGTGACCCTCGCTGATATGAACTCGCTCGAAGTCGAAGCCGATGTGTCGGAATCCAACATCTCAAAAGTCTACACAGGCCAGCCGTGCGAGATCACTCTCGACGCGATTCCCGATAAGCGGTACCACGGCACCGTCCACAAAATTGTCCCGACCGCCGACCGGGCGAAAGCGACCGTCCTGACGAAGATCCAGTTCCTCGACCGGGATGATCTAGTTCTTCCCGAGATGAGCGCAAAGGCGATCTTCCTGAGCAAGGAAACCGATAAACCGACGGAAAATTCCACGCCGAAAATTTCCGTGCCGGTCTCGGCAGTGGCCACGCGGGACGGGAAAAAAGTTGCCTTCCTTGTCCGCGATGAAAGCGTCGTGGCGACCCCCGTGGTCGTCGGGGAGTTGATGGGGAGCAGCATGGAGATCAAAGAGGGCCTTGCGGTCGGAGACAAGGTCGTCAATCATCCCTCGGCAAAACTCTCTTCGGGAACAAAAATAGCCCAGGCAAAATAATCGGCTTTCAGGTCGAGAACTATCTTCATCAATCCAAAGAGCACTTATGGCAGAGCCAATCGTTCAAATCCGCAACCTGACGAAGATCTATAAACGGGACAGCATGGAGATCCCCGTGCTGCAGAACATTACGCTTGACATCCCCGAAAGCGAATTTCTCGCGCTTATGGGACCGTCGGGGTCCGGCAAGACGACGCTGCTGAATCTTATCGCCGGCATCGACAGGCCGAACAGCGGATCGCTCAAGATCGCCGGAACGGACATCTCGACGCTCGGCGAATCTGCGCTCGCGAAATGGCGCTCGCACAACGTCGGCTTTGTCTTCCAGTTCTACAACCTTTTGCCCGTGCTCACGGCGTACGAGAACGTAGAGCTGCCATTGCTCCTGACAAACCTGTCGAAAAAGGAAAAGCGCGAACACGTGGAGGCCGCGTTGAACGTGGTCGGTCTCGGCGACCGTATGAAGCATTATCCGAAACAGCTTTCCGGCGGACAGGAACAGCGCGTCGCGATCGCACGCGCGATCGTCACCGACCCGACAATCATCGTTGCGGACGAACCGACGGGGGACCTCGACAAGAAATCGGCCGACGAAATTCTGATCCTGATGGAAAGGTTGAACACGGAGTTCAAAAAGACCATTGTCATGGTCACGCACGATCCGCACGCCGCGGGAAAGGCGCACAAAGTGCGCCATCTTGAAAAAGGGGATCTGCTGGAAAATTGACCGCTCCCCGCATCGACGTGAACCAGTGAGGAAAAAATCATGAAAGTGTTGAAGCTTGTCTTAAAGAACCTGCTGCGGCATAAACTGCGGACATTCCTGACGGTCCTCGGCCTCTCGTGCGCTGTCTTCGCCTTCGGGTTTCTCCGCACGATCGTCTCGGCATGGAATTCGGGTGTTGCGTCCTCCTCCTCCGTCCGCCTTATCACGCGCCACGCGGTGTCGTTCGTCTATCCGCTCCCTCTTTCCTATAAGGAGCAGATCGAAAAAGTCCCCGGTGTAACGAAAGTATCGTACGCCTACTGGTTTCAGGGAGTGTACAAGGATCAATCATTCGACAACTTTTTCCCGCGCTATGCGGTCGACGCCGAGCAGTTCCTCAGCATGTATCCCGAGTTTGTCATTCCTCCAGACCAGCTGGAGACGTTCAAGAAGGAACGGAACGCCTGCATCGTAGGAAGAAAGATCATGGAGAAGTACGGCTGGAAGATCGGGGATGTCATCCCCATCGAAGGGGACATTTACCCCGGCCATTGGCAGTTCGTGATCCGCGGAGTGTACACGGGAAAGGACAAGACGGTCGATGAGACGCAGATGTTCCTCCAGTGGTCGTACCTCGACGAGTCGCTGAAGCAGACCGCGCTGTACCGCTCCGGCCAGGTCGGATGGTACGCCGTTCAGATCGCGAACGCAAACGATGCGGCAACGGTGTCGGAAAATATCGACGCGCTGTTTGCCAATTCACCCGCAAAGACAAAAACGGAAACTGAAAAAGCGTTTCAGCAGAGCTTCGTCTCCCTTTCGAGCGCGATCCTCACTTCCCTCGAGGTCGTTTCGTACGTGATCATCGGCATCATTCTCCTCGTCCTTGCGAACACCATCATCATGTCCGCACGCGAGCGGATCAGAGAATATGCCGTGCTGAAAACGCTCGGGTTCAACGCCGGGCACATCATCGGATTGGTGACCGGCGAATCGCTGGTCATCGCCATGCTCGGCGGCTGCATCGGGATCGCGCTGACCTTCCCCATGGCGGCCGGTGTGGCGGCAGGGTTCCCGACGATGTTCCCGATTTTCAACGTCGAGCCGTCGACGATCATCCTTTCATTTTCGCTCTCGTTCCTTGTCGGACTCCTCGCCTCCGTATTTCCGGCGATACGTTCGTCGCGCATCAAAATAGTCGACGGTTTACGACAGATCGGATAACCACTACCATAGCGCCGCCATGAAAATTCCTTTTTCGTACATCATTCGCAATCTCTGGACGCGCCGGCTGACGATGTCCCTTACGCTCGGCGGCATCACGCTCGTCGTTTTTGTTTTCGCCGCGGTGCTGATGCTCTCCGAAGGCGTCAAGCAAACGCTGGTTTCGACCGGGTCCGACGACAACGTCATCATCGTCAGAAAGTCGGCGCAGAGCGAGCTGGTCAGCGCGATCGGGCGGGAGTCGGTCGCGAATATCTCAACGTTCCCGGAAGTAGCGACCGGAACGGACGGCAAACCGATGGCGACGGCAGACGTGGTGACGATCATTAATTTGAGCAAGAACGGAACGAAGGATATGGCGAACGTACCGGTGCGCGGCGTCTCTGCCGGCTCAGCGACGATGCGGCCGCAGGTGAAAATAAAAGAAGGACGCATGTTCCGCCAGGGCTCGTCCGAGATCGTCATCGGCAACGCTGTGGCGTCGCAGTTTCAGGGAGTCGCCGTGGGACAGACGGTGCAGATAGGGTCCGGGTTCTGGACGATTGTCGGCGTGTTCGACGCCGGGAAAAGCGGCTTCGCTTCCGAGATCTGGGCCGATGCGGATCAGTTGATGCTTGCGTTCAACCGCCCGGTCTATTCCTCGCTCACGGTGAAATTAAAGAATGTCGACGACTTCGGCGCGTTCAAGACGCGGATGGAAAGCGATCAGCGGCTGGCCGATCTTGAACCGAAAAGAGAAAAAGCATTCTACGAAGAACAATCGCAGGGAATGGCGCAATTCATCCGCATCCTTGGCCTGATCATCACCATCATTTTCAGCGCCGGTGCGATGATCGGCGCGATGATCACGATGTATGCGGCGGTCGCGAACCGGACGGTCGAGATCGGTACGATGCGCGCCCTCGGCTTCCGCCGCAGAAGCGTCCTCGCCGCTTTCCTGGCCGAAGCGATGCTCCTCTCCCTTGTCGGCGGGGGACTGGGATTGCTCTTTGCGTCGTTTCTTGAATTCGTTTCCTTTTCCACGACGAACTTTACCTCGTTTACCGAGCTCGCGTTCGGCTTCCATTTCACCGCAGGTATCGCGCTCTCCACGCTGGTCTTTTCTCTTTTTATGGGATTGGTGGGAGGCTTCCTGCCGGCGGTCCGAGCTTCGCGGCTGGATATTATTAACGCGCTGCGGGCATCATAACGGAAATCCGCCCGTTCGCCGGACCGAATTTCGATTTCAGCAGTAAACAAAATCTCGTTTCATCCGTCTAATTATACACTTCCACGAACCCCTCTTTTTACATTCTCCGGGAGTCGAGCGGTCACACCATGATGGTCACGCGGATGTTCTTTTTGGGATGCGCCATCGTTTTTCTCGGAATTTTTTCCTCCCCCCTTCATGCTCAAGATTCCACCAAAGCTGCGGTTTTCAAGGAGCATCGGGCTCCGTCGCTGAACCTGATCAGACGGTCGGATGAATCGTACGAGCTGTGGGAAGAATTCAAGCTGATGGAAAAAGCGAACAACGGCGATGCGTCCGCGCAGCACGAGCTCGGGATCCGCTATTTTCTCGGCCGGGGGTTCGGCGTCGACACGGTGAAGAGCGCGTACTGGATCCAAAAAGCGGCCGACCAGGGGATGGTGATGGCAAACTACAATCTCGGGATCTTTTTGAACAACGGGTGGGGGGTGCCGTGGAATCCGTTCAAAGCGTTCGAACATTTTCAGTACGCAGCGAAAGAAGGGATGCCGGAGGCGGAATACGTCTACGCCTCGATCCTGACCGACAACCTGGTGGCTCCGCAGAACTGGACCGAAGCGTACCGCTGGATGAAGAAGGCGGCGGATGCGGGATTCCAGCCGGCGAAAGAGGCACTCGTCGAGTTCGAAAAACGGGGCGAAGTCCATCCCGATTCGTCGGACACCTCTTCCGTCGCATCGGTCCGTACCGTCGCCAATAAAGATTCTGCCTTGGTCCTGCCGACGCACTCATGGAAGCCCGTCCTCCTCGACTTCAGCAATGAAACGGCGACGGAGAAGGACGAGCTCGCCTTTCTCAAAAACATGCTGCAGAAAGGGAGCCCCGAGCTGAAGTACGCGCTCGGCATTTCTTCCCTCGACCTTGACAAACTTGTTGCCGATTCGACGTTGCTGGTGTTGATCGAGAATGCGGCCGACGTCGGCAGCCCGGAAGCGCTGGCAGTGCTCGGCAGGTTCTACGAAAAGGGGATCATCGTCAAAAAAAATCTGATGATGGCGGCGACCGAGTACCTCAGGGCGATCCGCCTGGAATTCCCGCGCGCGCCGGCGTTGTTGTGGAATGTGTACCAGAATAAAAAATTCATCCAGCAAGTGCATTCGCTCGTCCTCGAAGGGAATGCCGATGCGGAATTCGTCTGTGCCGGTTTGATCTCCGTCGGTTTCGACACCGAGCTGCCGCCGGAAGAATCGTTCAAGCTGCTGGTGAAAGCGGCGGCACAGCATCATATCCAGGGGATGATCGAGATCGGCCTCTGTTATTTCTCCGGGCGAGGTGTGGAGAAGGACCGGGAAAAAGGGGTCGAATACTGGAAAGAGGCCGCCGCGTTGGGGAGCCGCGAGGCGCAGATACGATTGACCGCGACGAACCTGATCTCGGACCTGCACTTGCAGGAGTACGCGGCATCGATCCCCGAGCTTGACTCGGCGGCGCACAAGGGATCGCTCCTTGCACAGGTGGCGCTCGGCTATTGTTATGAAACAGGAACTGGCGTTGCCCCGAGCAAACCCGAAGCGGTGAAGTTGTACCGTGAGAGCGCTTACCGTGGAAGCCAGATCGCGTATTATGCGCTGAAGAAAATGTACGACGAGCTCCGGCCTGATTCGGCGCAGTATAAAATCAAGGAAGAATAAGAGAGGGACGATACAGCCAGCGTCTGTGTCTTCCTCATCATCGCCTAAAAGCTATCTCAAAAATGAAATTAGATTGACCCTTCGACGCGTTCCCTCAAAGAGTCGCTTTTGTTCGGCGACCTTTTGGGGACTTGCTCAGGGTGAACAAATGGGTGGATCATCCTGTCCCCAAAGGACCCCTTCGGGGAGTAAGCGATCCCGCTCGAAGAGCGGGAGAGCGCATCGTCAACGACCCTGCGGGTCGCAGACCCGTTGGGAAGGATGAGGTGACGTATTTTTGAGATAGCTTCCAGGCAAGTCTTCAACCGCGGCCTTTTGGTCGTCGGAAAGCGACGACCTTGACCATGGGACGCTTCATAATTACTTATTTAATCATCGCTTGCAATTTTTTTGATTTTTTATAGATTAGAACACGTCGAACTTCATCGGAGAGAATATGCCTGAAAAAATATTGGTCGGGGTGATCATGGGTTCCAAATCGGACTGGGAGACGCTGCAGCACTGCGGTGCAATGCTGGATCAGCTGAAAATTCCGTACGAGGCGCGCGTCCTCTCGGCCCATCGCACGCCGGATCTGTTGTTCGACTATATTACCACCGCCGAATCGCGCGGGCTCGAGGTGATCATCGCGGCGGCGGGAGGAGCGGCGCATCTGGCGGGAGTAGCCGCGTCGAAGACGCTGCTGCCGGTACTCGGCGTTCCGATGGAATCGAAATCACTGCAGGGGATGGATTCGCTTCTTTCGATGGTTCAAATGCCCGCCGGGATCCCCGTTGCAACACTCGCGATCGGAAAACCGGGAGCGATCAACGCGGCGTTGTATGCAGCGGCGATCATGTCGGGGAAACATCCGGAGTTCCGTACGGCGATCAAAGAGTACCGGGAAAAGGCCGTGAAGGCAATACTGGAACACCCCGATCCAAGGTCGTAGATCTTACCGCGAAGGGACCAAGATACGCGTGATCAATCCAATTCGTGCCTTAGCGCCTCCGCGGTTTCCTACCGTACCCCTACCAGGGTCGTAAAGGAGAATTCGTCGATCGTAAATTTCGCCTCACCGTTTTCAACCCGTACCCGTTTTCCTTCTTCCATCCCCCGCTTGCCGTCGGTAACATAGATCCGCAGCTCTTTCACGCCCACGGGAAAACCGGTCAGACGAACGGGGCGCGAAGCACCGTGATTCACAAGGTCGATCGTATACGTCCCCCCGGCGATGTCCGCAAAAGCAGCGCAACTGATGTCGTCGTTGGAACAGGTTGTCGGCAGGATGAACGATCCGGCCGGCAGCATTCCGAGCTGCTTCAGATTCCAAAAGCGCTGCGTCGGTTTCAACTCCCCCTGGTTTCCGAATAGTCCTTCCCCGCTCAGCAAAGAATAATCGGACGTCAACTGCCATTGGAGTATCGCCCTCACATGGGCGATGTTGAGCGAACGGACGTAAATATCGATCTCGTCCATCGCAAAAGCCGGTTCCTGGAAAATATCGGGATACGTGTGCGCCTGAGCGTCGGTTCCCCCTTCGGCGATGAGAAGCGGCGCATTCAGTTCGCGGGCTGCATCCCCCCAGTTCGACAGTGTCCAGTTGTCGCATCCGCGCCAGGCGTGGAAGGAGATCGCTCCGATGTATTGATGCGTCGCCGGGTCGTCGAGCGCCGGCTGGATGAAGTCGACCGTCGTTGCGTCCGAATTATCCCCGAGGAGCAGTTTGGTGGAAAGTTCCTGCGATGCGAAGAAGGCCCCCAGTTTCCTGATGAAATCTGCATGTTCCTGTCCGGTCATGCGCACGTTGATGCCGAGGTCCGATTCGTTGAACGAGAAGAGGGCAGGCTCGACGCCGTAGGCCTCTTTGAGATAGACAAAATAGTCGCCGATCGACTTGATGATGCTCCGGATCTTCTTCTGGTTGAGCGGATTGCCGTAAATCCCGTTTTCATTCCTAAAGTTGGCTTCCCCGACAATGGCCCACTGCGGCGGAAACCATGCGCTGACAATGACCGGAATGTGTCTCCGCGTCAGCATCTGTGCCATCTCCATCGCCCCGCGGACGCTCTCCTCCAGTTTCCCCCCACGCGCCGCTTCGAGGGGGTTCACGCTCTCGACCGGATGCCAGCTGCGCCACGGCATCTCAACGCGCGCCCATCGCACGTTAAGATTGTCCAGACAATAATCGATCACTTTCGGGTCGAGTTTTTCGTTCTGAATTCTGAAATTGCCGCCGATGCCGTCGAACGCCTTCCCCGGCTTCTCAGCATCGATGGAAATCCGCACCGGACTCCTGTCGATGTCGCCGGAGACCCTGATCGAAAACATTTTCTCGGCGGTCATGCTGTCCTTCGTGTGGCCGGTCATGACGGCGAGGTAAATTCTGTCGTTGGCATTGCCGAAACGCGGGTTCCCTTTTTGAACGATGATCTCCGTCGGCCGCTCCGTTCTTACCTCAAGTGTGCGCGTTGCAGAAGTGACGCGGAACCCTCCGACCAAAGCCTGGCTGAGGAA
This sequence comes from Bacteroidota bacterium, assembly GCA_035506275.1. Taxonomy (NCBI): domain Bacteria; kingdom Pseudomonadati; phylum Bacteroidota; species Bacteroidota bacterium. The sequence goes on along the minus strand of DATJPT010000007.1, from coordinate 23,252 downwards.
GTTTCTTGTGCGGAAGGTCTGCGGCATTCTTCCGGGTCTGAGCGGGAACAGAGGAACGTCGCTGATTCCCGACGCGGTCGAATCGAACAGCTGAATGCGCCCGCCGGCATAATCATCCGCCGGAAGCTCAAAGCAGACAAAGACGCCGGTGAGCGTAGTGTCTGCCGCGGTTGTTGTTTTTACGTTCAAAGTCGCGGCGCCGTGGTCGGTATCCTGCACCTCTTCCGTGAATGAAAATTGCGACAGCTCGGTCGTGACGGTTTGCTTGTCCCCCTTTCGTGTGTAGAGAGGATGCTGTCTCTCTTTTCCCGTGGAGGTGACATCCGCCATCGAAGGACCGATCAGGCAAAGGCTGGAGGTGAATTTCATCAGCTGCCCGTCGATCCGGATCCCGCTCAAATTTCCCCACGCAGTCAGTTCGGCTTGAGCATGAAGCGATTCAAGAGCAAAGATCATCAGTATCAGAATGGACAAATTGGATTTTTGCAAGGGAGACTCCTTTATGAGAACGAATGATCGCCATCGGGGCGTGGAAGGTCTTGATGGTCCCTTCGAGCATGAACTCTCCCGTGACGCGGACATCTATGTGACCGGGGCTCATCTCTAACGTCACATTTTCTTCATGCCCTCTCCACTCGTTTTGGTGATAATGAGGCGAAGGGCAAATTGGCGTTTTCGTAGCTAAGTTACCTGTTGAAAGACGATAGGTCAAGTGGAAATTCGAAGAAGGGGTACCACCTTTTGACCACCTTGCTCTTCTTTCCAAAAATCTCTACCATAAACTACACGGAGATCAGTATGAGAAAAATTATTGTGTTCGAACATATCACGCTTGATGGCGTCATACAGGCGGGAGGCGGGCCGGACGAAGACAGGGAGGGGGGCTTTGCGTATGGGGGGTGGAGTGCGCCATATTCGGACCCGGTTATTGAAACGCTCCTCAGAAAATTGATGAACGAACCGTTCGACCTGCTGCTCGGACGCAAAACCTTCGACATCTGGGGGGCGTTTTGGCCGCAACACGGGGATGTGTGGCCCGGAGTCAACACAGCCACGAAGTACGTCGCCTCAAACACAATGACTTCCAGCAAATGGCAGCCCTCCGTATTTTTGAGCGGCGACATCGCGAATAAAATTACCGGCCTCAAGCAGCACCAGGGGCCTGATCTGCACGTTTGGGGAAGCAGTCATCTCCTTCAGACGCTGATGAAGCATGATCTGGTCGATATGTTCTGGCTGATGATCTATCCGTTGACGTTGGGATCTGGAAAGCGGTTATTCTCCGATGGGACGATCCCGGCGGCGTTCAAAGTGACGGAGAGCAAGATCGGTTCGAGCGGCGTCATTGCAGTCAACTATGAGCGCGCGGGAGCCGTCACGACCGGGAGTCAGCTGTAAAAATTTTTGCCGGGTTGCGACCATGAGGAGAAGACTGGCGGGAAATTCAGGCAAATACGAGTGACAGCTGCGGAGCAGATGCTTGATTTTTCTCCTGGGCCCGAACGCAGGTTGCCGCTGAGACGTTCGCGCTTGTGACGATGAGAAGATCTGTATCTTGCCGGCAAATCGCCGTGGCACGGAACTTAATCGTTCTCCCTCCCCCAAAATAGATTCTCGAGAAAAAATTGTGAAACCGACTGACGCAATTAAACTCGGCGGTGTTAAGGAATACATAGCCAAACATCCAAAGGATATACAGGCCAGCTTAAATGAAATGAAGGCTGCAATTCAAGAAGCGGCGCCGGGAGCTCTCGAGACAGTCAGTTATTTTGAAATGCCCGGATTTTTCTATAAGGGCTATGAGTATAATGGTATGTTTGCCTGGTTCAGTTTTAAGAAACCTAATGTGCGATTGCATGTTCGTCCCCTCGCAATAACAAAGCACAAAGCGGAACTGGCAGACTATACCGGAACGAGATCTGTGGTCAATTTTCCGGCAAATAAACCGATACCGGCCAAAATAGTTAAGATGTTGGTGAAGGAGAGCATCAGGCTTATGAAAGAGAAGAAAGAATGAAAATGATTTCAACCGCGCAAACCATGCGGCATAAAAATGCTTTTCATCCGCATGTTTATTCAACGTAATGAAGGGAGGCCTATGAGGAAGGTTGTTTTTGCGATCAACGTCACCGCGGACGGCTATTTCAGCCACACGGATATGATCCCCAACGAAGAAGTGCATGCGTACTTTACCGGGATCCTGCGCAATTCGAGCCTTCTCCTTTACGGCCGGAAAACGTATGAACTCATGGTCCCCTATTGGCCCGACATCGCGGGAAACCCTACCGAAACAGAATCGGAGAATGAGTTTGCCAGTGTGTTTGACTCGCTCGAAATGGTCGTCTTCTCAACGACGTTGAAACAGGTTGATGGAAGCAAGAGGCGGATCGTGCGCGCAAATCTTGTGGAAGAGGTCCTTGCGTTGAAACGGCAGTCCGGAGGGGACATTTGCGTCGGCGGGCTGACCATTGCGTCTCAGCTTTCTGAGCGCGGGGTGATCGACGAGTATCATTTCGTGGTTCACCCGGTCATTGCCGGAAAAGGGGCGCGGTTGTTCGAAACCGTGAAGCTGCAGGCGAACCTTCGGTTTGACCTTATCGGGTCGAAAACCCTTCAAGACGGCATCGTAGCCCTTCACTACAAAAAGCAAGTGTGAAATTAATTCTACCCAAATAGTTCGAAGTGTGTTGTTTGCTTATGACGCACGCGGGAGCACGATCGTCGCATCGAAAATTTGCAAGAACGTCCTTATCTATCAAAACGTCATTATCGGAACCAATGACGTATCATCAAAACGCTTTGCCATACGGACCGTCCCATGCGGCCGATGAGCCCCGGACCATTACACGAACCCCAGGAGGAACAACATGATCGTTGAAGCAACGGTCACAATCAACGGATCCAAGGAGACGATCTGGAACGTCATGACCGACATCCAGAACGCTGCGCAGATCATCAGCGGGATCGAGAAGATCGAACTCCTTGAGAAACCAACGAGCGGTCTTGTAGGACTCAAGTGGCGCGAGACCCGAATGTATTTCGGGAAGCCGGCTGCTGTGGAAAAGAGGATCACCGACGCCGCTGAGAACGAGTACTATAAAACGAGAGCGGAGAGTGATGGATTCGTCTTCTTATCCACCATGACCATTTCGGGGAACATCAGCGGCATCAGGCTGACGAGTTCTCATGATTCCATACCTCAAGGCATTGCTGCAAAACTAAAGTCGCTCCCGATGGTTTTCTTCAGGGGGATGGTGAAAAAAGCGCTCCTGCAAGACCTGAACGATATCAAGTCCGCGGTTGAACGGAAATGATCGGTGGCGGCCGAACCGCTCGTTCATGTTGATGGGGACCGGAGGCGTTATTGTGCATGGCCTAAAAACGCCACAACCGATCGAAGGCCTCGTGCTTATTTAAGCAACGGACCGCGAGTGGAATGCGAAGTTCAGAGAACAATTCGACTTATGACTACGGTGTTCGGTCAGTTTATTCATTCAAGAGGAGTGATTCAATGAAAAGAGTATTCCTTGTGATTTCATGTAGTCTTCTTGGCGCGGTCATGGTGTCTGCACAACACGCATCTTTCCAGGACCGGCTGCTCGACCAGTTTGCCGGCACCTGGATTCTTCGCGGCACCATCGCCGGAAAACAGACCACTCACGACGTCGCTGCGCAATGGATCCTTGGACATGAATACATGCAATTTCACGAGGTCTCCCGCGAGAGAGACAGCACCGGCGCCCCCGCATATGAAGCTCTCGTCACCATCGGCTGGGATGAATTGTCGAAACAATACGCCTGTCTTTGGCTGGACAATACATCGGGCCAAGGATTAACCGGAATTATCGCCTATGCAAAGCGTGAACCGGACCGCATGGCATTCCTCTTTAAGAGCAGGGATGGAAGCATCTTTCATACGACCTTTATGAGAGACCAAAAAGCAGACACGTGGCAATGGCTGATGGATGGGGAGGAGAAAGACAAGCTGGTTCCATTTGCCCGGGTGACGTTGGAACGGAAATGAGGAGGCTACGGAGCGTTCGTCTGTAACGACAGGCGGTTAAAGTTTCGTTTCTGAGCCCCGTCACTGGAAAAAAAATTCTCAAAAAGTACTTGCATAATATTACACCTTTTGGTATAATATAAATATGGACCAATTGACGAATGTTTTGACAGCCCTTTCTCACCCGACCCGGCGAGCAATTATCCGGCAGCTCGCCCACGGTCCTGCGCGCTTCCTCGACGTCGCAAAGCCGTTCGATACCGCTCTCAACGCGGTGACGAAGCATCTGAAGCTGCTCGAACGGGCCGGACTTATCACGCGGAGAAAACAGGGGCGAGAGGTTTACATTTCTTTTCGGGGCGAACCGCTCCGCGAGGTCGCCGGATGGGTTCATGAGTATGAAAAGTTCTGGAACGAACGCCTCGACCTGTTTGAACAATATTTCAAGGAAAAGAAGAAGAAGGAGAGGAAGCCATGAATGGATTGAAGAAGGCCCTTGAATTTAGGTTTGAACGAACGATCCCCGCTTCTCCGGATAAAGTTTACGACGCGTGGCTGAACCCAAAAATTCCCGGCAATCCCTGGAGTTCTGTCGACAAGCTGATCTTGGACCAAAAAGCAGACGGGCTCTTCTACTGGCGCAAGCCGGGGATGTACCACTACGGATACGGAAGGTTCACGAAAACGGAGCGGCCAGACCGAATTCAGCATACCTGGGTCTCGCCGGACACCATGGGAGTAGAATCGACGGTGACCGTGACCTTCGAGAAACAGGGAGAAGAGACGCTGATGACCCTCGTCCATTCGGACATTCCGGACACCGACGAAGGGCGAGGGTTTGAGAAGGGGTGGAACTACTTCCTGAATATTTTCCCCGGTCAATTTGCGGATGTCTCGGGGAAGAAAAATTACACGGCAACAATTGAAGTTGCAAGATCTCCCGAAGATGTATTCAGACTCATCCTCGAAGTCTCGAAATGGTGGACGAAGGATATTGAAGGGGGGAGCACAAAACTCAACGATGAATTTGTCATTCGCCACGGCGACCGGCATTATTCAAAACAGAAACTGGTTGAGGTCGTTCCCGGCAGGAAAATTGTCTGGCTTGTTGACGACAGCGCGCTGAATTGGATCGAAAAAAATAAATCTGAATGGACGGGCACAAAATTGGTTTTCGAAATCGCCGCGAAAGGGGATCGAAGCGTGATTCATTTTACCCATGAAGGGCTAATTCCAGAAAAAGAGTGCTATGCGAGGTGTGAGCAGAGCTGGAATACGGTGATCAAGGAGTGGCTATGTAACTTTATCACGGATGGCAAAGCGATATAGAACGCTGTCATTCTAAACAATACTTCAAAACAATCAGAGAGGAGTGGAAGGCATGAAGGAACCGGCAAAGACCATTGAGGTTAAAGTTGAACGAACAATACAAGCCCCTCCAGGCGAGGTATTCGACGGATGGCTGAACCCTAAGGTCCCGGGGACTCCCTGGCACGAGGGGGATAAATTGATCTTCAACCCCAAAGTCGATGGGCTATTTTACTGGTTGATGAGCGGGACCCCCCATTTCGGTCGATTCAAAGAGGTCAAGCGTCCTGCCCGAATCCAACATACCTGGATGTCCCCCAACACCCTCGGACATGAATCGACGGTAACACTGACGTTCGAGAAAAAAGGGGAAGAGACATTGCTGACCCTGGTGCATTCCGGTCTTCCCGACAATGAGGGGGGAAAAGGGCACGAAGGGGGATGGAATTACTTTTTGGATAAATTCTACAAGCAGTTTGGGAAGAAGGCTGACAAAAAGAAATAATTTGCGGTAGAATGACAAGCTACAAATGCCGAGTGATGAATGTAAACGCTGAGTGAGGAAGTGGCAATTCGGAGAAGTATTCGTTACACTTAACACTGCGGACTCCACACATGACAATCACAAAAGCCTCATCTCTTCTCCTCCTCTTGTCGCTGTCATCCTGTTCGTTGTTCAACGGCAGACAGCTCGAGAAGCTCCCTCTTACTAACGGTCCGAACTCCCTCGACACGGTTCAGGCGATGGCGGTGTTCGAGCGGGCTCAGTATTATCCGAACGGGACCCAGCTTTCTCTGTGCATGATCACCGGGGATTCGGAAAACTACGTCGGCATTGAGCGGCGCAACGACTCGCTGGTCTATGTCGAGAACCGCGATAGCATCTTCGAGATCGGGTCGATCACGAAGACCTTCACTGGCACGATGCTCGCAAAGCTCGTCCTTGACGGGACACTCAGCCTGAATGATCCGATAGCGAAGTTTCTTCCAATCGCGCTGCACCAGAGTTTGCTGAACGGAAAGGAACCGACCCTGGTCGAGCTTGCAGATCATACCTCGGGACTCCCGTTCGAACCGACGAACGTGAGGAACGACGAGAAATATCCGTTCGACCAATACGCTCCGTACAGATCCTATACCAAAGACCGGCTCTATGATTATTTAGAGCATCAATTGGTCTTGCAGTCCACTCCCGGCGAGCAGCGATTATATTCCAACCTGGGAGCGGGATTGTTAGGCCACATCCTGACGTTGGTCTCGGGAAAATCGTACGAACAACTTTTATTCGAGACAGTTTGCGCCCCCTTGGACATGCGGGATACATTCGTTGAGCCTGCTTCCGGCCGGATGCGTCGCATGATCCGGGGGAGATATCCGACCGGCGATCCGCTTCCGTTTAGCAGCGGCGATTGCGGTGTCCTCACCGGTTGCGGCGGGATAAAATCGACGGCGAGGGACCTCGTGAAATATCTGAAGATGAACATGACCGACACGACGTATTTCTATCTCGCTCAGAAGCCGACAAAACAATTCGACGAACATTTTTCCGGGGCGCTCGGCTGGGCCCCCTACAGTGAACGGGGGAAGGTTCATCAGGGAGCGTTCGGTGCGACTCCGGGTTATACGTGCGGAGTGATCTTTGAACGAAAAATGCACGTCGGTGTTGTTGTCCTTAGCAATGTTTCCCCTTATCTTGGAGAAAAAAAGGGGGAAGTTGAAGGACTATGCCGCGCACTGTATGACCCGTTGACAAATGGCAAATGACGAATTCGTCATTCACGCGGGATAGTATGAACCTTAAAGAATTAGAGACCGAAGCTCTTTTGAAGCCGTCTCCGGGCGATTACTATGCTCTGGTGTATGATCGCGCACGCGGCAACTGGCTTCAGTTCAGAGATCCGCTGGAGTGCATCGAAGTAGACGACGTGGCCGAAGTAGTGCCGGCGATTCATCGGATAGAGGAGAGTCTGCGCGAAAAGAGACTTTATGCGGCTGGTTTCATAAGTTATGAAGCGGCTTCGGCATTCGATTCCGCATTTTGCACGAAGACTCGCCGCGGCGGATTACCCCTCCTTTCGTTCAGCCTGTTTGCGTCCCCGCAGCCTGTTTGCATGGACGAACGGATGAACGGGGAGAGCGTCGGCCTTCAATGGATGCCCGCCATCTCGAGAGAGGAACATGAACGGTGCGTGAGCCGGATAAGGGAACTCATTGGGGACGGAGAAAGGTATAAGGTAAATTATACGTACCGCCTGAACTCCGATCTCGACATCGACCCGTTCTCTTTTTTCTGCGCCATCGCCGGCGACGATCCTCCTCCGCATTCTTGTTTTTTCCAGGCGGCGCCGTTCCCGGAACGGAGGTCAACGGCGGTTCGGCTAGCATTCTCGCGCACACCGGTGAATTCTCAGGACCGCATGTTATACCATAAAACGTCCCTTCGCGATGCGTACGACAGCGCTCTTCAGCCGGCGAAGGGGAATGATGACCTCCTTCTGCGGAATGAACGGGGGGAGATCACCGAAACGACGATTGCCAATATCGTTCTGGATATTGACAACAGGCTGCTGACGCCGCCGGTTTTTTCGGGACTTCTTCCGGGCGTCATGCGAAAGCATCTCCTGGAATCGGGGAAGATCGCTGAGGGTGTGTTAACTAAAGAAGATGTTGTCAGGGCGAAAGGGATCTTCAGGATTAATTCGGTACGGAAATGGGAGGCCTGCACGCTTGCCGATGCTGAGGGACTCTCCCACAATTCCGATTGACGTATTCCGAAAGTTCCTCTGAATCATCATATCGTCATTTGTCATTTGTCATTTGTCATTTGTCATTTGTCATTTGTCATTCGGCATCAATAGGGATCTACTTATGAGAAAACTTGGAAACACCGGCCCGGCCACGTTCGACATCGGTCTTGGCTGTATGGGAATGTCAGGATCATACGGCCCAGCCGATGAAAAGGAGAGCATCGCTACTATTCATGCAGCGTTGGATGCGGGGATAACCCTCCTCGATACGGGGGACTTTTACGGAATGGGGGACAACGAGTTGCTGATCCAGAGAGCTGTCGCTGAGCACCGCCGCGGGGATCTGATCGTCAGTGTCAAGTTCGGCTCGCTTCGTGATCCGGGGGGAATGTTCGTCGGTTTTGATGGAAGGCCCGCCGCTGTCAAAACCTTTTTATCGTATTCTCTCCGCCGGCTGAAGACCGACTACATCGACATCTACCGGCCGAGCCGCGTCGACCCGGCCGTTCCGATCGAGGAGACTGTCGGCGCGATCGCCGAGATGGTGGCGAAAGGATACGTTCGCCATATCGGGCTTTCCGAAGCGGGAGCGCAGACCATCAGGCGGGCGCACAAGGTTCATCCGATCTGCGACGTTCAGCTTGAATACTCCCTTTTCTCCCGCGGCATCGAGCGGGAGGTCCTTCCGACGTGCCGCGAACTCGGGATCGGAGTGACGGCCTATGGGGTTCTCTCGCGCGGATTGATCGGCGGACGGCTGCCGGACAACCGCAATTTCCCGGCGGGAGATTTCAGGAGGATGGCCCCCCGGTTCGCCGCCGGCAATTTCGAGAAGAATGTCCAGCTGGTGTCAGGAGTCCGGGAGATCGCCGCCGCGAAGGGGGTGAACGTCGCTCAGCTTGCGATCGCATGGGTTCTGTCCCGTGGAAAAAATATCATTCCGTTGATCGGCACAAAGCGTCCGGAATATCTTCGGGAGGCGGTCGAGGCAGTGAAAATATTTCTTTCAGCCGATGAACTCACGGCGATCGAAAAGGCCGTTCCCGCAGATGCCGTTGCCGGAGACAGGTATGGCGCGGCACAAATGGCCATCCTTGACTCCGAACGGTCGTCGAGCTAAGAAAAAAACAGCTGGGTACATAAATCTCTAGCGTGAAGATGTTCGAAAATCCGTCCGGCGGAAACATGCCATACCTAAGGGTGGCGTCCTAATTTTTTTCGACGACATCTTCGCTATAATTGAATTCCCGTCATTCTGAGTCCCGACGTTCTTTCGCCGTCGAAAAGCGACGACTCTCCCTAGACATTGCTGAAGGACTCTTAGATGTTTATTTGAATTAGGACACTACCCACTGAAAGACTTTATTGCCTTTCGTTCTTGTTTCTCCTACCTTTATTTTAATCCTCTTAATGACAAACATCCTGTTGCCATGATCGACAAATTAAACACAGCATTGGTCGTCATCGACCTTCAAAAAGGGATCGTCAGCATAAACACGCAACCGTATCCTTCGAGCGCGGTCGTTGCGAACGCGGTGAAGATCGCGGACGCATTTCGCAAACACCAGATGCCGGTCTTTCTCGTCCGGGTAACGCCCTCTCCGGACGGAAAAGATGCTCTTCGTCCGATAGCGGACAATACCATGCAGATGGGACAAAGGCCCCCCGACTGGGCCGAAATACTCCCCGAACTGGGACCGAAGCCGGGGGATATCGTGATCACGAAACGGCAGTGGGGAGCGTTCTACGGGACGGAGCTCGACTTGCAATTGCGAAGAAGGAAGATCGAGACGATCGTCCTCTGCGGCATTTCGACGAATGCCGGCGTCGAGAGCACGGCCCGGTTTGCATTCGAATACGGGTATCAACAGATCTTCGTCGAGGACGCCTGCTCCGCCCGCTCAAAAGAAGAACACGAGTATCCGATGAAGCTGACGTTCGGAAAGATGGGGAGGATCAGAAAGACGGAAGAAATCTTGGCCGACCTGGCGTAAGCTCGGGTCCGCCTGGCTCGTTCCCAACCAGAAGTTGGGAACGAGATCAATAAAGACATCCTGAAAGAATCCCCGCTCGGCGATCCCGCCTACTTTACCAGCACCATGTTCTTTATCGACTTGAACTTCTCGCCGGCCATGCCGTTGCTCCGAGCGAGTTTGCTTCCATGATCAGCGTATTATCCAGCGAGCCTCCTCTTTGCCGGCGAAACTGTCAGCATCTCGTACCGCCTTTCCGGAGCAAAAATATTCCTCGTCGAACCATGAAGAGGATCGCCCAGAGGTTCTTCCGAAATCAAAAAGTATTGGAATTAAGGGGCAATGATGAAGCCTTGGGAAGGCTTCATGTGCAAGAAACCGGTCAACGGCAAAACTTCAACGAAGGTGAATATCACGAACACGACGGGCGTTTACCTCTTCCCCTCTTTAAATTCAACCGGGGAGATGGAGAATATGCTGCCGGTCACAGCCTGCATCGGGAAGAATTACCCCGATGCATAGACGCGGACGGGGAGCACCATGCAATTCATCGCGCTGAACTGGAGTCGGTGCTGGATGGCGTACGCGGTCTCGTTATGGAGAAGGCGCTGATACCATTTTTCCCGCTCGAAGACAAGCTTGCCGGTAAAGAAGATCGAGCGGGGACATTCTTTGGCGATGTCCGTCGACATTTTCACCACTTCGCCGACCACATCAGTCCCGACCGCGATCTGGTACCGTGCGGCATAACCGAGTTGGTTTGCGAGACGGACATATTTTTCCAGGTTTGCCGTTTGCGCGTCGATCATTTCCGTCAATTCATCTTTGCTCTTTAATGTTGTTGCATCGACGTTGACGACAGAGAGGAACGCAAAATTTCTGAAATGGGTCGGGAACAATCGCTTGATGGTGAAGATCGTATGAATGCCGAGCCCGCTGAATTCCTTTACCATCAGCACTGCGGTGTTTCCCTTGAGGTCGAACGGCAGCGGCTTTGCCGGAGCCTTAAGGCCGGGGATGTCGGCGAGGATATCGTCGAGACGCTTCAGCTGCTTGCCGACCTTGTCGTAGTGGCGCTTCACTCGCATGCAGAAGAAAATAAGAATCGCGGTGATCACCAGCGTCACCCATCCGCCGACGGCGAATTTTTCGATGATGCTGACGGTGAGAATCGAGAGGCAGAGGACGAGACCGATGATGTGGATGACGATGTGTTTGGACCAGTCGTCGTACTGCTTCCGGTTCTTGATCCAGTAGCGGACCATTCCCATCTCGGAGAGCGAGAAGGTCAGGAAGACGTTGATTGAATACATCAGCACCAATGTCGACGTTTCCCCCTTCGTGATGATGAGCGTGATGAGGGCGGCCCCCGATATCAGGACGACGCCGTTCTGCATCGTCAGACGTTCGGAGAGTGAAGTGAACCTTCGCGGGAGCCATGAATCGGCCGCCATGTTCGCCATGACGCGCGGTCCGTCGATGAACCCCGTCTGCGCGGCGACGAACAGGAGCGCCGCTTCCGATGCGAGCGTGACAACGACGAAGAGCCATCCGGCCTGGAAATTTCCGACAACCCAGCTTCCGGCGAAGCGGTCGAGAAGGACGGCATTCATCGTCTTGCCCGGTTCGGGGGTGACATGATAGAGAAGGTAGCAGACCATGATCCCGCCGGCGGTGACGGCGAGCGAGATCGCCATGTAGGCCATTGTGCGCCGTGCCGTTTCGATCTTCGGCTCGCGCATGATCTGGATGCCGTTCGAGACCGCTTCGATGCCGGTATACGTTCCTGCCCCCATCGAATACGCGCGCGCGAAAAGGGAGGCCATGCCGAAAAGGCCGAGCGTTTTTAGTCCGAGCGAGAAATCATGCTGCATGTTGCCGGCGACGATGTGAACTTCGCTTGCATGGTTTCCAATCCCGCCAATGATCAGGATGGCGTGCGTCACGAGAAAGACGAGAAAGATCGGGGTGAGGATTGTGACAGACTCCCGGACTCCCCGTAAGTTGAGGATCATCAGGAGAAAGATCATCGAGGTAACAACCGGCAATTTATAGGGAAGAAAGTCCGGCGGCAAAACGCTGAAGACCTGATCGACGCCGCTGGCGATGGAGACCGAGATCGTTAGCACGTAATCGACGAGCAGGGCCGAGCCGGAGACGACGCCGAAATGTTTGCCGAGGAGGCGCCCCGCGACGATGTATCCGCCGCCGCCGTACGGAAAATGTTCGATGATCCGCGAGTAGGCGTATGAGATGATGAAAACGGTAAATGCCGTGGCGAGCGCTAGGCCGATGGCGAGGTAGGCATGCCCTTCAAGTGCGCGGAACGATTCATCCGGCCCGTACGACGAGGAAGAAAGTCCGTCCGCGCCCAATCCGACCCACGCAAGAAATGCAATAAGGGAGATGCGGTGGAAAACGCCTGGATCTTTGATATCGCGGGGGGCGCCGAGGATCGCATGTTTTATTTTCTTGGTGAACGACTGTTCCGACTCTTCTCCAAGTAGCGGCGGGTCTGCATCGGTGGGATTCGACGGGCTACTTGATTCCATATGTGATCCGGATAGTTAAACATGCGATGTGACAGTTCTGTATAAATATATCAAAAAAATATAAAAAATGCCCTGAATTCCGTTAAAGGACTGTAAAGTCTTTTGTTCTGACCGAAATTGAAAGGATGAGCCGAAGCAGCGGAGCCGAAGGGGCACAAAGCGTTTCGCCCGCTTCAAACCGTCAATGTATTCAAAACCCCGCCGCGCCGATCATCGTCAGTCCCGCCAAACGATCTCATTGTTTCCATGCATTCAATGCACCCGACGTGCAAAAAATGCGTATCTCAATTCCAATCAGCTGCGTTTCTTGAAGCGAAAAAGGGGATCTTCCGCTTGGCACCATTTTTGTCCTTCTTAGTTTGCCGGGTTACAATCATCCGTTTTGTTCAGAATTCGCTGTTGCAGCATTCTTTGCCGAAGAGCGCGCTGTTCAACCGGAGACATGTTTCATTTGTCGGGATACGAATGCGGGAAATTGGTTGCGCGGAAAGGAGGTGCTGTTGTCGTCGGCGCCTGAAAGATGGCTGAAGTATCTGCAAAACGTTGCAGTGATCAATTCACAACATTGAAGAGAGGAGTATCATATGCTGAAGAGGATAATCGTTGTGGCGGCGCTTCTTGTGCTGATAGCGGCCTCGGGGTGCGACGATGCCAAAAAGCAGGAACTGCAAAAGGATTACAACGACATGGTAACGGAAACGGCGTTGCTGCATAAAGATATCGAGTCGCGGGATAAATACATCGATCAAATTATGCAGTCCGTCAATCAGATCTACGTCGATCTGGAGCGTGCAAGATCGAAAGAAGTAAAGCTGCTGAAGAATACCCGTGACGCCGAAGGAAGAGCGAAACTGACACAGGAACAAGTGCGGAAGGCGATCCTCGATGAGTTGTATGTTGTGAGGACCAATCTGAGAGACAACAGCCGGAAAGTCAGCGACCTTCAGCGGAAGCTCGTCGGATCCGCGGTCAAATACGCCAGCCTTGAAGCCCTGGTTGACAACCTGAAATCGTCTGTCGCGGAGCGGGAGCAGTCGATCGCAACACTGGAAGCACAAGTGCGCAATCTCGAAGGATCGGTCGCAGCAAAGAGCCGCGAGCTCGTCGAGAAGGATGCGATGATCGTCGCGAAAGACAATGCCATTGAAGATCAGCGCACCCGGATCAATACCGTCTATTATATTGTCGGGAAAAAAGATGAACTGAAAGAACGGGGAATCATCTCCGATGAGGGGGGATTCCTTTGGGGACTCCTCGGCTCGACGACCACTCTCTCGGCCGATGCGGATTCATCCGACTTCAAGCAGATAGACATGACCCGGAGTCCGGCGATTCACGTAGACGGCAAGGTTGACGAGATCCTTCCGAAGCGGAGTGCAAGTTCATTCCAGCTGGCGCAGATGGGAGATCATGAAGGATATGTGATGATCAAAAACCCGAAGACGTTCTGGAAGGAGAAATATCTTGTGATCGTCCTCGATTGACCGCGGTTGGCAGATAACAATAACCGAGCCCGGTGCCTCCTGAGCGATGCCGATGAAGGCATCGGGCAATTTGTTGATCATTCACTAGAAGCTATCTCAAAAATGAAATTAGATTGACCCTTCGACGCGTCCCCTCAAAGAGTCGCTTTTGTTCGGCGACCTTTGGGGGACTTGCTCAGGGTGAACACATCGGCGGTTCATCCTGTCCCCAAAGGACCCCTTCGGGGAGTAAGCGATCCCGCTCGAAGAGCGGGAGAGCGCATCGTCAACGACCCTGCGGGTCGCAGACCCGTTGGGAAGGATGAGGTGACATATTTTTGAGATGGCTTCTGATCAAATTCTAGAGCATGAATCGTTTGTTCATAATATGTGCATTGCTATTTCCGATCGCCTTCGCGCAAAACGCCGCGGCTCAGAGTCGCCGGTTCGGACTCGGTCTCGTTGTCGGCGAACCGACCGGGATCAGCGCGAAGCTATGGACGTCGGATATCAACGCCTTCGATTTTGGCCTTGGTTGGTCGGGAGGAGAAGAGCGGGATGAGTACGTCCCCGGCCGTTATGACGGGGAGAGCCGCACCCATTTCCATCTCGACTATGTCTGGCATTCGTTCGATGCGATCAGGTCCTCGGAACGTTTTCCGATTTATTACGGGTTCGGGGCGGGGATCAACAGCGGAGGAGGGGGAGACCCGACGGCGGCGCTCCGGGGGGTATTCGGAATTTCGTGGCTGCCGCGCAGAACCCCGATCGATCTGTTCCTGGAGATCTCCCCATCCCTTCCCCTCATCATTGCTGCCGGTCTTGATTTTCAACTTTCCTTGGGCTCGCGGTATTTCTTTTAACGTGGCCGCAGTGCCATCATTCCCCGCTATTACGACAGGCTCCGATTCACCCGAAGTGGTGCATTGGACCGGAAGCGAAACCGGCAAAGATGCCGGTAGCTTGTTCCGGAGTTCCCCTTGGGAACGGGATGAAACTTTCCGCCGTTTTCCGCAACAGCATGTCCCTCCAAGCGCAGCGAGTCGTCCAGGAAGATGGAACTATCCGTCGCCGGGGTGAGTTTAATGGTTGCCACTAGGAATTCCAAACAACCATCTTCATCACTACCATCACAATCCGGGAGGATCGATATGCAGAATTTACGGTTGACGATATTGGCTACACTTCTTTGTGTCTTTTCTCTGGCTCTTTTGGGTCAGGAGAAAATGGCGGACAAAGGCATGGCGGCGCCGGGGAGCGTTACGGACTCATTCCTGAAGCAGTCCAAGCGGGTGCAGGGGCAGATGGAAGCACTCCTGGGAGCGATCCCGCAGGAAAAGTTCAACTGGCGGCCGATGGAGGGGGTCCGCTCGATCGCGGAGTCGTTCATGCACGCCGCCGGCGGGAATTTTCTTTTTGCCGTCCCGTTAGGGGGAACGGCGCCGCAGGGGTTTGAGGAGTCGACGTTTGAAAAGTCGCAGACCGACAAGGCGAAGATCCTCGAAGCCCTCCGCAAGTCGTTCGACGAGATCAACGAGGCCGTCAAAAAAACTCCGGCTGCGAATTACGGAAAGACGATAAAGATGTTCGGGATGGAGCTGACGACGCTCGACATCATCTTTGCCGCCGCGACCCACCAGCATGAACTGCTCGGGCAGCAGATCGCGTACGCGCGGATGAACGGGATCGTTCCCCCGTGGACAGCTGAGCAGCAGAAGAGAATGAAGGAGCAGGAGATGAAGAAGTAGAGCAAGTAAGGATTCTGAACTGCTTGTTAAAACAAATGCCCGTTATGAAGATAACGGGCATTTGCATTTAGCGGAGCAATATCTTGTATGCCCGGCCGGAATCGAACCGGCAACCCCCAGCTTAGAAGGCTGGTGCTCTATCCAGTTGAGCTACGGGCACAAAATTTTGAATGATTTTTTCTATTGAGCCTGCTAGAGTTATCAATTAAATCAGCAAATGGATTAGCAACTTTAGCAGACAACCTCCCGACAATGGGATTGCATAGTTATGGTATTAAGATAACAAAAGTGCTGCGTTACTTCAAGGTTTAGAAGAAAGCAATTCTTGACTCTCGTATTCATTACCGCTAAATTCGTCCAGAAATATGCCAGAGTTGGGGGGCAAAAGATTTGAACCTCCTCATTCGACATTGATGCTGGAGGTTTTTGCGTAGTATAACGGAATCTCAAAGTGAATTAAACTCAATTAGAGAGTTGTGTACAGCTCAAAGAATGCTTTCCATTTGAAATACATTTAGACAGCGGCTTCCTGGGAATATGTTTGATTCAATTGATCGTACTCAAATTACAATTCATAAAATAAATGCTATATGGACAATGTCTTAAATTGGGACAACCTAAAGCTCTATAATACTGATCAAAAAAAGAGCTTTGAGGAACTCTGTTATCAAATCGCCATTGAAGAATACAAGGATCAAGGTGTTTTTACAAGGATTGACGATAGTGGTGGCGGCGACGGAGTGGAATTCTATTTAACCCTCCCCAATGGCGATGATTGGGGTTGGCAAGCAAAATTCTTTGGCAGGCTCGACGAAGGTGGAAGAAAAGAGCAGATTAAGAAATCACTATTAGCTGCGAGGACAGAGCATCCGAAACTAAAAAAATGGATTCTATGCAATAAGACAGACTTTACTAAGGACGAGAAAGAGTGGTTTGAAAACACTCTCCCTTCTTCTACTAAAGATGGTGAGAGAGTATTGCCAGTAGATCATGATGTAAAATTGTTGCATTGGGGGGGAAGCGATTTGTTGAATTTTCTAAGACAGCACTCTGATATTTATAAATATTTCTTTTCTGAAAAGTTGCTGACTAAAGAATGGTTTAGATCAAGATATGATGTAGATGTGAACACTTCTCAGATAAAAGCTAAATATGAATCGCAACTTCATATACAAACTGATATTGATAATCAGATTATAAAAGTACTGGGAGGTACAAGATTAAGCAAACTTGTTGAAAATGTAATGGATGAGCAACAAGTCTCGGTGTATTCACGAGAATTCAATAATGCTCTTTCTGTATTGCACTCTCAAAATGTCAGTGATGAATACAAAGATATCCAACTAGCCTTTAGAGAGTTCACTAAAGACAAGTTTGAAATAATTGATATTGGGCTTAATAGACTAAATGAATTAAGACAGTTGTTACAAAATAGAGACGAGGTGAATTTAAAGCTTAAGATTAATGAGTTTGAAAAATATCTTCAAGGTCTCATTCGCTTTTGCAACGATTACGACAAATTAACAGAGTCTCATATTTGTGACTCAATTAGATATATAAGAGAGGAGGACGACCTAGAGCCGTCTATAGACGCAGCAAAGGCAAAAAGAAGCTGGTATGATCGTCTAAGTTCTCTATTGATAGCACTCTTGGCTCGCAGGAAAAGACCAGCTCAAATCGAGAAAGCTTCATTTAAACGAATTGAAATTGATCAAATCAAAAAAGAAAATTCCAAAAGGCAGGAAGCAAGAGATATTCTTTTTAAGCCTTTCTATTCACTAAAGGAGTATGCTATTTCATCCCTCGAGTGGTCATTCAAGACCCTTGAATTAATAAGCGAAAATGAACTCCATATCTCAGGTAACGCTGGAATGGGAAAAACCCACGTATCTTTTAACATCTACGAAGACCAAATAGTAAACCAAGCACTACCAGCAATATTTATTTTTGCTAGGGACTTACGAACCAACGAACCGTTAGATAAGCAAATAAGAGACAATTTAGGTGTTAATGATTGGACTTTCGATGAATTTTTGGGAGCACTGGAGGTTTGCGCTAAAGTAAACAAAGTGAGGATACCAATAATAATTGATGGACTTAATGAGTCAACTGAGTGGCAAAATATATGGAATCGCAATTTGGAAAGGCTGATTATTACAATTAAAAAATCATATCCCCATCTTGTTGTTATCACCACCTATCGTACTTCTTATGAAGCTCCATTGTTTCCTAAAGGATACTTTGATTATAAAGATAATAGAGGTGCGGGGAAAATAAGGTCTTATGTCCATGGATTCGAGGGATTAACATGGGAGGCTATTCAAGGATATTTTGATCACTACAAAATAATACTTCAGAATTACTCCGATGCCATCGGTGAATTTAAGAATCCTCTTTACTTAAAACTATTTTGTGAAACCAAAAACCCAAATCGGGAACGAGATCTTACGGTATCTTTTCAAAATGAAGATCTATTTGAGGTATTTGAAGAGTATATAAATAACAGTAGTGACAACATAACAAATTACCTACAAAAATTGGACGCTAAATATGATGACCTTTTTGTAGAAAACAAATTACTAAAATTAGCTGAGTATATTTGGATAAATAATTCAAGGGGTATGCCTCGGCAGCTCGGTCTATTAAGTAATGATCAACTGCGGATTTTTGAGGGAGAAAATTTACTTATATATCGGGATTGGAATCAAGCTGAACATAAAGAAGAAATACAATTTACTTATGATTTACTGGCAGGCTACATCATTTCCAAGTACTTAATTGGTAAACACAAAGCTCGTAGCCCTCAATTGTCAGTTAGGTCTAATAGCCCATTCATCAAATTTGCTAGAATTCGATTAGAGTTCTTTGTCCCAGAAAGATGGATAAAACATGTTGGAGAAATGCTTTGCCAAAGCAAGGACAGGGTAAGCATTTTTGACCCATTATTAAGATTTGCTCGATCGAGAGAATTCAAGAAGAAGTTATTGGATAAAAGAAATCAGCATCCATTATTCAACGACATTTTGAGGTCAATCTCGATTCTTTTGATTAAAGAACGCAAGATATTCCTATTCCATGTTTTACGGAATAAAAGAGCAAAAAGATATTCAACTGAGTCCATTTTTGAGGTTAATTCAAAATATATCAGGGAAAACGAGAGCATTGTAAAAGGCTTTGTTAAAAAGGAATTCCTGAATGAAGCAATTAGAGGCTTTCTCTTTGATCTTTCTAGAAACATAGAACTTGATACAAATCATCCGCTAAATTTTAGCTTTTGGTCAAATTTATTGAAAGAACTGCCGATATGTGAGAGAGATCTCTCATGGAGTGAGTATATTAGAAAGAATTACAACAGTTATGATCGTTCCTATTTTACTGATTTTGTCTTACGCTTTGAAAGCGCCTGTAAAGAAAATAAAGAATTGTCAGATAGAATACATATCGCCGCAAAAAAAGTTATGTGGGTTTTAACTACAAACATTAGACAATTAAGAGATGAGGCCACAAGAGCCCTATACTATTACGCAAGAAGATATCCTAAAATATTCTTAGAGTTGCTGGAGTATTCTTTGTCAATTAATGATCCTTATGTCCCAGAGAGGATGTTAGCAGGTTCTTATGGGTTGGCAATGGCGATGCAAAACGATTTGGAAGATGATTCATTCAAGAATGATTACTTGCCCGAATACGCTAGAACCATTTTTGCTAATGTATTTGGTGATAATGCTACTTTCACAACGACTCATATACTAGCCAGGGATTATGCTAAGAGAACAATCGATGTTGCGTTGATTCATCATCCCGGCCTTTTGACGCCCGAAGAACAAAAAGTAATAACATATCCCTTATCATCATACCCGCACAGACAATGGAGACAAAGTAAAGATCGAGGCGATCACAAGTACAGGGAAGGAAATGCACCCATCCATATGGATTTTAGTAACTATACTATTGGAAGATTAATAAGGGGTAGAGATAATTACGACGGTCAGCATTCAGAGTATAAAGAGGTTCTATCAAATATTTATTGGCGGATATATGACATAGGATACTCATTGGATAGATTTGGTGAGATAGATAAGATGATAGCAAGAAGTAGTTGGAGTTACTCACGCACTAATAATGCACGAAAAATTGATCGGTATGGAAAAAAATATTCCTGGATTGCTTATTACGAGATGGCTGGATACAGAAGTGATTTAGGACTATTGAAAGGTTGGAACGATGAGGATGAGTTTAGAATCTCAGATGTTGATATAGATCCGAGCTTCCCTATCGGGCTTCAAGAACGACATTTCATAAAGGATGGAAGCAATAGCGCTTTTCTGGGCGACATATCAAAACCTGCAACTGAATGGTGCAATGAGGCTAAAGATTTAGATATAACTAAGTACCTAAACATCAATGAGCCATTAGATGACCAAGAATCTTCGGATTGGATTCTATTGAAAGCTATTATTGGTCAAAAGGATGCAGACAATCAAAAAAGAGATGTACATATTTCAATTAATGCAGTCCTTCTGGATAGCGATGATTTTAGCAGAGTAAAAAGCCTAGTTTCTAAATATCAAGATTATCGATTTGAGTATATCAGACCCGCAGACAATTATTATCTATTCGAAGGTGAGATTCCATGGTCTGATCTAATGCCTTTCAACGGCACAAGTGAATTTACTATCAATTACAACTATCGCACCGTTAAAAAAACAAAAACCGAATCACAATGGTTTAAGGGAAGCGAGAAATTAACGGCAGAAGAATTATCAAACTTGGAAGATAAAGTAAGTCAATCACGTCGGAACGAATTGGACGAATTGCTTTCAATTAGGCTAAGCGATAAGGAAGAAGAATCAATTGAAGCAAAAACGCCATTAGAGTTTCTTCATCTTACAAGGCAAAATGAGCTTGACCTTAGAAAGCGGATAGCTGTTGAAATAGGATATGTTTCAAAGGAGGTAGAAATAGAATATTTTGAAGATGAATGCGATAGTACCGTGATCACAATGGAAACAAGTGTTTTTGAGAACGCATGGGAGAGTTATCATAGTGAAGTTATACCTTCAGGAGAAACTAAGACGCCTTCCAAGGAAATTTGTACCCATCTAAATCTGTTTCTTAAACCGCAATCTTCAGATCTATATGATCAGCAAAAAAAACTGTCTGCCACAGCTTTTAAGGATGGCAAAGAATATGATAATGGAGCAACATTCGTTTACGTAAGAAAGGATTCTATCGAGAAATACCTCAAAGACAAGAAGGAATTTTTATTATGGTTTCAATGGTCTGAAAAAAGATATTTTGCGGGTGGTATTCGGAACTTAAGCCATGCTGAAAATGAATACGAACACGGAACCTTTTGCCAGGTATATTATTGAATCCAATTAAAGGTCATTATTTTGGCGTCTCGACTTCTTGACCATCCCATTCATAAAACTTCCTCCCGGGGTTTTCCTCTTCGTACCTTTTAACCTCCACCTCAAATTCCTTTTGAATTGGATATCCGAAATCTGCCAATGGCAAGGGAATGTTTTTTATCATCTTGTATTTAATTAAGAGAGAGTCGTAACGGCTAACTCCTGCAAGCCAAGCTTCACCTAGGTGAGTCATCGTATTGTAGTATAACATCACCTGTTCGTGTGCAGACAATTGAGCTCGCAATGTTTTTACATAGTTATATTTTTCATCTTTAGTTAAGATGTCATTCCCGTTGACAAATTTTACAGCCTGAAAAAGAAGTCGGTAATAATGCCCAAGTCTAGAAATATGCCCATCAAATGGTTTATATTTTGCCTCATACCTGAGCCTTGCGCCGTCTTTCATAGATAAAACATGCAATCCCTTCCCTTGTTTCTTCAAATATCTGATTATGCTTCCTGCGAACCAAGGAGAACACAAATTCTTTAACCGCTCTTGCAACAACTTGTCAGAAATGTCACCTATCCCATAAAAAAAGATCAAATATGCAATCTGAAATATTTCCTTATCATCTTCTTTTTTGAAACCAAGAGTTTCTTGATCATGATCGTGATAAACTTGTTCTAGTTCATGTTTGATAGAAAAAAAACAAAACCGTAACTCATTATACATTGCAAGAAATACCTTCCTTCCGGAGTATTCATTGGCAATTTTAAATGCGTCGACGGTGTTGTTCTGCATTCTCACCAATTCATAAAATTTGTTTTCAAATCTTTCTAAATTGATATCATCTCGTTGTTGGTTATTCGCTTTATACTGTACCCAGAAAGCAATAAAAGTCAATGCCGCAGCGAGCATTGCAATAAATGGCCCCATAATTCCGTTTAATGCATCGCCAAGGGGTCCATATTCCTTTAGGTTGTAATTCACATTGCTAAATTGTGTAAAGAGAAATGGAAACCAGCATATCACAAATAAAAAGAATAGAAATATGGCAAAGACATACCAAAATTGTTTGTCAAAAGTAGCCCAATTTTTTTTCGATTTTTGGGAGTTTTGTTTGCTATTGTCTTTGCTCACTTTTCCTCTTAGCGTTTTGAACAGGTCCATGTTACGATTTTCCCTTAAGTACTAGACCCTTGCCATTACTGACAAGGGCCTATTTGATCCCCCACTGAAGCTTGGATGAAAATATATTATTGCTTGAGGGAATTATCAAATGTCTGATGCTGTCACTCATCCAAAGGATGAACAAAATACCTTCCCAATACAATTATGCCAATTTGGATCTCAATGCACCCCAGTCTTTTCCATTTAGCATAATAAACCGGCACTTCTTTGCGCTTATAGTTTCCCAAAATTCTCCAATTTGCCTTTTTTCAACCGAATCAGGATTGCCATATCGATCCGTTCCCTTGTACTCGACTGCCACCACCATTCCGGTCTTTAGTTTCACTAGAAAATCTGGGTAAAACTTGTCTGTGGATGTTTGAAGCCAAAAGGAGAAATGTTCCTGTCTTTCTAAATTACGTATCCAGAATGCTACGTTAGAATGTCCATCGATGATCGCAGCGCATTCTTCTTCCTCACCGTTCATGTCGCCAATTAATTCGTAAAAGTGATTCCTGTAAGATTTTTGGCCAGTATAAGGGGTATTAACAGGATATTCTTTGCCAAATACTATTTCTTTGCCAATGCTAAATTCATTTAATTTGTCTTTTACACTGTTTGCTTGTCGAAACAATAATCCTTCGTACCCATTCTTCTTAGCTTCAATGAAATAGAATTGGATTTTATTCCGTATAGCCTCACGCAAACGAACGCGCATGAATACTAAATGATCAATTGCTAAACCTCGCTTTGTCAATAAAGAGTCAACAACTTGATTGACAAAAATGATCTGCTGACCTGCCCCCAGTTTATGTGCCAGTGCGTAGTTTAGTTTTGTCCTTCAGGCATTGGCTAACTGAAGGGGATAAAATGTCTCCGGTGCCGGTGGTCTGTAATTCAATGAGCTGTGAGGTCTGAGCTTATTGTATGTGT